>NZ_CAWPKW010000336.1:0-30689 GCF_963888615.1 Brasilonema octagenarum UFV-OR1
CGACTGCGAACCCGAAGGGTGAACCCGAAGGGGGGTGAGGTCAAATCAACGACGTGGTGTAAGGATTTGAACGTTCTCGCAACACTGCCATATCCCACCTCATGATTTGTTGCACTAAAGGCGTGTCTAACACAAAGCTAGCAAGTATATAAAATTGTCAGAAATTCTTCTAAAGAACTGACAGCGATCGCATTATCCATCAAACTTTCTAATTGTTCCACACTCTCGCCCTCAAGCCTTGCTTTTACTTCTTGAGGAATTTCGCCAAAGCGTCGTTGCAAGACTCGGATTAACTGCCGTCGTACACCCTGTTGAAGTCCACGTTCTTCACCTTGGGTGAAAATTTCCTGATACCAAGGCGATTCTCGCAACACTGCCATATCCCACCTCATGATTTGTTGGACTAAAGGCGTCTCTAACACAAAGCTAGCAAAAAATGCCAGCAATGATTCTAACTGATTCAACTGTGGATCTGTTCGTAGTACCTGTAGTGCACGTTGTACAACTGATGCCTCACTGCCTCCTCGTAATATGGGCACAAACGGTAATAACGAAGGTAATGGTTGCTGAAACACAATTTCAGCATCTACCTCCCACAAATTAATGACGCGATAATCTTGAACAGCACGTAATCCCAGAAATTCTTGCTCGTAACTACTGACAACAGTTAAGGTGGATGGAGGTGGCAAGATATTGATCAGCACTGGGTAAGTTGGCAGTCGGTAGCGTTCTTGTGCTAGGACAGCATAGGCTCTCATACGTAGAGGCATATGTGCTGTGTAACGCAACTGCAATTCGTTGAGTACGAGAAAATCCCCGTGGGTAGCACTGTATGCCTTCACCAACACATCTGTTTCCCGGCTAATCCACTGAAATTCAGAACCCAAAATTTCTTTAGCCACGACTTCGGGACGCTGTGTCACCCATTGTACCCATGCATCAGGAGCTAAACTAATCAGTCGCTTACCACCTGTATCTGCTGCTTTTGCCACAGGTTTTTTTATACTGTTACTAGTTCTTAAGAATATATCATAATGTGTTAGGCAGAACGCGATACGCACATGCGATTAGCCAAAGGATTATCGCCTTAATCCCCCACTGTCCAATCTTCAAACCGCAAACCAGCTACACGCGAAAAATCCTTCTGGTTGCGCGTTACCAAAATACCATCATTAGAAATCACAATCTTTCTCTTTCTCTGTGCTCTCTGCGCCTCTGCGGTTTTTTCTCACTCAGATGCTACCGGATTTGATATGAGGCATTTGCCCAATATTAGACAGGTATTCAAAATAATCTCAGTCCTTCAGATATTGACAGAAGAAGAAATCTGTGTATTATAAAAACTGCTCGCCTGAGTGACTCTTGTCCTAATCACTCCTCAGCGCGGTGATTGGGTCAAGTCTGGCAGCATTGCGAGCTGGGATGACGCCAGCCAACAGTCCAATCACAAATGTCAAACCAAAGCCGAACAGGATCGACCAGGGCGAAATCACCAAGGGAAATTTGAACAGGTTTGAGGCTGCGAAGGCGATCGCAATTCCAAGACATATACCAACAACCCCTCCCATGATTGCAATCACCACTGCCTCAGCTAAAAACTGGGTCAAAATAGCAGTACCAGTCGCTCCAATCGCTTTACGAATCCCGATTTCCCGTGTGCGTTCGACCACTGACACAAGCATAATATTGGCAATACCAATGCCGCCAACAATTAAAGAAATTCCGGCAACTGCCACTATCATCACGGTAAAAAGCTTAGATGTACTGGTGAGCGTTTCGATGATATCGGCTGAATTCACAGTCCGAAAATCATCCGTTTCTCCTTTTTCGGGAAAAATGCCGTGTCGTACCCGCAACAGATTGGTAGTTTGATACTGTGCCGCATCTAGCAGATCCTGGCTTTTGACTTTGACATAAATTCCTCTGACGGCAAGTCCCTTGACAGCATTGTTTCCTACTAATCGGGCAGACATATTAGTCAGCGGGATATAAATTTGTTCATCTGGGTTTTGTGGACCTTGCGCTCCCTTCGTTTCCATAACGCCAATTACGTCATAGGTTTCTCCGGCGATACGGATTTGTGCGCCTTCTGCGTTGCTTCCTGTCCCCAGCAATTCATCTCGTGCGGTGGGACCCAATATCGCCACAGCTTTCGCTGAATCGACTTCTTCCTGACTGAAAAATCTACCTGTTTGAGGATGCGTGTTTCGTACATATGGATAATTTATATCAGTTCCAATAATGGTCATTGAGTCGTTGTTTCCGGCATAAACGACTTGGGAATTCTGTTGTAGGAAAGCAGACACTCGGTCAACACCTAAAACCTCTTGTGCGATCGCCTGAGCATCTTCTAGAGTTAATGTTGTTGCACTACCACTGCCCTGCCGCACTCCGCCACTTCTGGCTGCACCCGATTGTACTTGCAAAATGTCAGTTCCCAGTGATTGTAATTGTTGCTCGGTTGACTTTTGGGTGCCTTGACCGATAGCAGTAACCGCAATGACTGCCGTAATGCCAATGATGACGCCTAACATGGTTAGCAGGGTGCGGAGTTTATTACTCCACAGTGCCTCAAGAGCCATCGACATAATTTCAAGTAGGGACACAGATGAACTCCCAACCAAAGCAGATGCCTGTTTAACTAGCGGTTTGCGCTCACGTGATTTTGTCATTGCTAAACCTCGCTTGTAAAATCAAGTTTAAAAACCACCGCGACGACCACCCATACCGCCATAACCACCACCCATTCCGCCAGAACGACCACCCCTGTTACTACCCCTGTTGAAACCTCGTGGCGCACTCACCAAAACTTTTTCATTTCCTTGCAAGCCAGAACGCACTTGGGTTTTGTTACCCACGGTAAGTCCGGTTTGAATTGGCACAAATCGAGTCCGACCAGTTTCTGTAAGTACCCGGACTCCGGTGCCATTTTCCTCGCGGGCGATCGCCACTGTTGGCACAACAAGCACATTGTTTAAGTTCCCTGCATTGAATTTCGCATCGACATTCATGCTAGGAAGCAGTAAAGTTTCAGGATCGGTAAGATCCACTCTTACTTTAAGGCTGGTGACGTTGGATGTCACCGTTGCCTGAGCTGCAACCTGGGCAACTTTCCCCTGAAAGGTTTTGTCAGGATACGCATCGGCTGTGATTGTTACCGGCTGTCCTACCTTAATTTTACTAATATCAGTTTCAGCAACATTTGCCACAACCTGATAATTTGATGCCAGCGACAGAATCGAAGAAGAGGTTGATCCCGAAACCGAACTGCCGGATGTTGTAGGTGTCACGAAATCACCCGGATCGGAATACTTGGAAGTCACAATTCCACTAAATGGGGCACGAATCACCATGTCTTGGATTTGTGTTTGAATCGTTTTCAGGCTGCCCTGCTGCTGAACCACTTGAGCGCGTGCAGAGTCAATATCTTCTTGGCGATTTCCCGCTTTCAGTAGTGCTAAAGCTTGCTGTCTTTGCTCTACCACCGCCTTTAATTGCTCGATATCTTCTGTGCGTGATCCTGCTTTTTCCAATGCCAGGGCTTGCTGCGCTTCATTTACCGAAGCTTGAGCGCTGTCCCTATCAGCACGTTTTTGGTTTACAGTTTGAAGGGAAATCGCACCAGCATTATATAGTTGCTGATTGCGCTGGAAATCATCTTCCGCTTTTGCTAAAGTTGCTTGAGCACTTTTTAAACGTGCCTGTGCTTGAGCAATATCTTGAGGGCGATTCCCTACTATTCCCTTTTGCAGATTCGCTTGGGCTTCTTCTAATTGTGCCTGTGCTTGAGCAATATCTTGAGGGCGATTCCCTGCTATTGCCTTTTGCAAGTTCGCCTGGGCAGCAGCCAGAGATCCTCGTGCTTGAATCAGTTGCCCTTGCAGGTTTGAGTCATCCATGTATGCGAGGATTTGTCCTGCTTTCACAGAATCACCTTCATCCACCAGCAAGCTTTTTAGACGTCCAGAACTTTTGGGGCTGACGTTGGTCGATTGTTTGGCTTCAATGATACCGTTGGCTGATATGGTGATGGGTAAGGTTTCTCGCTGGACTGGAACTGTCTGCATTTTGCTTCTGGCTTCCTGAGCGGAGGAAATCACCGTCTGACGGTAAACAAGGTATCCACCCCCCGTTAGTGAACTGAGAATGAGTAACCCCATCAGCCATTTCGTCAGCTTGTGGTTCATCAAGCCTTTTCCTGAAGGCTTAAATGTAGTAGGTTGGAGAGAATCAAGTGTCATAGACTGCTTTGCACCTTTAGTGTAAACAACAATAAGTCATTGCGTTCGTGGTTTGTGTGGCTCCTAAAGGGAGCATCGCTTTTGCAAGGTTTGTGTTGAAACTACAAGGAGTTGATACTTTTAATTACAGCAGCCCAACATGACAGCTTGCCCTTTGTCTAAATTACAATTTTGTAATTTGTTTTGTACTGAATTAAATAATTTATTTGCTAAACATTAGTGGGTATAGCGTTACATTTGTCAAGTATTTTCCTTGAAAATCTGTTTCCAGGTTCTACGGAGAAACTGACGTTGCTCAATCATGTGTAGGGCAACCAGTGCTAGGAGGGTGTAGGACAGCCAGAAGTGTAGATTGTGGGCGAGCGCACCAACAGAACGATTTTCCTCAAACCAATTGGGCAACGTCACAAAAAAGAACGGAATTTCATGCCCACCTGTGTTTGATAAAAAAATGCCGCTGATTGGAACAACCAGCATCAGCAGGTAAATCACTAAATGGAGGGAAAAGGTTTTTATCCACTGGGGTGTGAACCTACGACTGCGCTTGAGATAGTTTTTTGCCATAACTTGCAGCAGCGTGAAAATCCTCAAGAGCAGCAAACCTAGAACTAATACACCAAATGACTTATGGACGTTGTACAGAGAGCCTCTAAAGAAAACTTCACGCGGCAAGCGAGCCATCACCATACCAATCAAGTAGATGATGAGAAAACAGGCAGCCATAACCCAATGCAGCTTCCATAACCGCCCAAACGCATCATTTAATCGTCCTTTTAAGGGAGTTGTGGTGTTTGGCATAAAAATTTTGGTTCGGTAGGAAATAGAAAACGCTTGACAGTGCCAAGCCCTGGACTATACAAACAACATTGTATACAAGTATCTAAAAGGTAACTATGAAAGCATCACCAAAAATGATTGTTTATGGATAAGTTTGAGAGGGGTACATATGAAATCATTGAGTGCGGCGAGTGATGGAGTTCATTTTTTCCTTCTGTCCCTTTCTCTCTCTCTAATCTCTCTAAATATTCTTTCATTCATCTTTTCAAATTCCGTTTGTCCGTTTTCAAATTTTCTTTGTCTTTCAGATTCTGAACTATTTAGAAGTTGATAACATCTACTATCTAATGTCCTAGTTACAGTTGAGTTCAGATTGTTGTAAGGGCTATCGTCGTAACCCTCTTTAAACCCACGAGCAAATTCACCACCTACTACACGCGGACGATACTTTTCCCTTTTCTGAGCACTTTCAACTCCCTGGCGATAACCGTCGCTATAAGCTTCAGAGTGATTTGCAGGGTCATCGTCCTTTGAAGGAGTCCAGCAATTAGCTTGGGCTTGGGCTTTTTCTTTATATAAAATGAATGTACTTCCAATAGTGAGAATGATTAGAGTGCTAGCAATTATTCTTTTCATTTTTAAGGAATTAACTAACAGAGTTCTTTCATTATTTATAGGGGTGAATGAATTTGCTTTATGCATTTCCTGTTGCTCTGTTGCCCGTGCTGCCCAGTCGCGTCCCCTACGCTTACGACTTGAACACACAGGGGCGGATAGCTTGATTGCCGATTAGCCAGCACCTCACAATCACAGCCCACCTTGTATTTGAATTACACTTTTGTAATTTGAGTGAAACGGTAATAAATCTAGAATGGAGCAATAGGTCGAGTAATGAATAGTTGTGAAAGTTCTGTTTGTCGAAGACGAAGCAAAAATTGCTAACTTTGTCCAGGCTGGACTGAAGGAGCAGGGATTTGTCGTAGACTACTGCGACAACGGTGATGAAGGTTATCTGCGAGCATTAGACAATGAATATGATGTGATTGTGCTCGACATCATGGTACCAGGGAAAGATGGACTATGGATTCTCAAACAACTGCGGCGTTCAGGTCGAAATGTTCCTGTGATTTTGTTGACGGCTCGCAATGAATTGGATGATCGCCTGGAAGGACTGAATTTGGGAGCTGATGACTACATTGCTAAACCGTTTTTTGTGGAAGAATTAGCGGCTCGAATTCATGCGGTTGTCCGACAGAGTGTGGGTACTCGTCAAAATCTCCTTTCGGTTGGCTCGCTCAAGCTTGATCGCATCACGCGAGAAGTCACTTGCAATCAACAAGCAATAGAATTGAGCAGCCGCGAGTTTAATCTTTTGGAGTATCTCATGCGTTCTCCCGGACGGGTTTTTACTCGTACCCAAATCCTAGAACACGTTTGGGGTTACGACTTTAATCCCAACACCAATGTCGTAGATGTTTGTATTCAGCGCATTCGTAAAAAAATTGACTCGATTGATCGAGCAAATTGGATTGAAAGCATTCGAGGGGTTGGATACCGATTTTGCAAGCCGAATCTAATATGAGACTCCGTTCGTTTCGACTCCGGACTGCTTTGTCGTGTGCAGCTTTGGCTGGAAGCGCATTAGTAGGGTTTGGTGCAGTCTCCTGGTTCCAGATTTACAATGCTCAAATCAATCGCTTGGATGCACAACTGTTCAATCAGTTACTGCGGGGAACTCGTTCAGCCCAGCGAGAGCGATTGCAGTTCTTCGGAGATTCATTACCTTATGCCTTCGGAACAAATACGAAAATCCCTATCGCTGTGCTGGTGCGAGATGCAAACGGCAACATACTTTATCAATCCGACGAAGTACCTACCGATAAGGAGGTGAATCGTCTGTTGCTTAGGCGTCTTGAGTTGACACCTTTGCCACCGCTTCCTAAGCGTGAACCACCGCCAAAACTCTCCAATACAAATCCCGCCGTTGCATCGCCGTTTCTTCGCCCACCCGCACCTCCATTTGTGACACTTGCGACGACAACAGGAACCTGGCGAATTGGGGCAGTTAAATTTTCCAATGTTCAGGTTGCGATCGCCGTTAGTCTGCAAGCCGTCAATCAAGAGATGGGTACCATTCGCAATATCTTCCTTGTCTCAATTTCGGGAGCACTTTTGCTAGTTGCTTTTGGGGCATGGGCGGTTTCTGGTGGTGCCTTGCGTCCCATCCGGCAATTAACGGGTGTCATTCAACAGGTGACTGTGAAAGGGCTAGATCAGCGAATTCCGATTGGGACAACGGATGTTGAATTTGTCGAATTGATTCAGGTGTTTAACCAAATGCTGGAACGCCTGGAACGCAGTTTTACACAAGCCTCCCGCTTCAGTGCTGACGCAGCTCACGAGTTGAAAACCCCACTGACAATTCTGCAAGGCGAACTGGAACGAACACTGCAACAGGTTGACTCTGGAAGTGAAGTGCAACAGCGCTTGAGTAATTTGTTGGATGAAGTGCGTCGTCTGAGTGGTATTACGCGGAAACTCTTGCTGCTGTCTCTGGCAGATGCAGGACAAATGAAGTTGTTTCTGGTTGAGGTGGATATGTCTGAGTTGCTCATGGAGATGTTAGAAGATTTGGAACTGCTGGCTCCCCATCTGAGTGTGCAAACTGATATTAGTGATGGGTTGAGGGTACAGGGCGATCACGATCTCCTGATTCAAGTTCTGCAAAACCTCTTCAGCAATGCCATCAAATATAATCTCCCCAACGGCTGGATACAGATTCATGCAAAGAAAACTCAAACAACTCTCCATATTACGATCGCCAATGCTTCAAAAGAGATTTCGGTGGGCGATCGCTCGCGCATTTTTGATCGCTTCCATCGCGGTGATCCAGCTCGAACCCGTAAAGTAGAAGGAATTGGACTGGGACTCAGCTTAGCCCGTGAAATTGCTCGGGCGCATCGTGGCGATCTGACCCTTGATTCTACATCGGATGGGCAGACGGCGTTTAGCCTCACTTTGCCGATGACGTGATTTTATTAAGAATCTTACGGCGAAGAAGAAGTACATCCTGCTGCATTGAATTTTTGGCGTTGCATAAATGCGGGATGATGGGTACAACCCCATTCTTCCGGTAATGCAGTAACAATTTAATTGAGAGCCTCAGCATTTCTTTGGATTTAGAAAAACAAAGTGTGCGACGATGCAGCAGCGCGTGGAGGATGCCTCACAAATCAAAAGAAAACACTGTTTCCCTATTAAGCGTTAAGCGTTAAGCGTGTTTCTTGATATCCAAACTGTAGTTTTTGTAGATGGCAGTTACAATAGCCCGATAAAGTCTCCCTTGTTCTACTTGTGTTACCTAGTTGATCCCAAAGGTGACTTTATCCAAGCCAGAGTTTTGGTTGGTTGCTATTGCAACAACCAGTGGTTTATATGATAATTTTGCTTTCTCCAATTTGTTATCTAGTTCAATCGCAGAGTACATTCCAAAATAAATTTTTGATTGACTTGAGAATAAGGTTGAATTTCTAAAGCACGGTGAAATGCCCTGATCGCTTCAACATACTCTCCCATTGCGCTATAACACAAGCCCATACCGTGAAGTGCGCCGAAATGTATTGGATTGAGCTTGACGACCATTTGACAATCTGCTAGTGACTTTCGATATTCGCAGTTGCTATAGTAAAGAAAAGCACGGCGATTCCAAGCTTCGGCAAAATCTGGTTGGTTGTTAATAAGTTCTGTCAGCACAGCTTCAGCTTCCGTAATTTTTCCAGAATCTATTAACCTTTGACTGCGTTCAATAATTTCCAGTCCATGAACTCCCTTTTGCTGAAACCAAATACGCCAGATTTTCCTGGTTGCTTGTTCCCGGACTGTTTCATCCGGATTTTTCAAATCTTTAAGTAAGGAATTGATAAGTAAAGAATCCATGAATTCAAGATCGTTAGTTGATAGTTGTTCTGGATCAAATTTCGCATATTCTCATCTTAGAAGTCACTAAGAAGTATTGAGTACTGAGTAAAATATGAATAATGAAAAAAGAATACTCAGCATTCATTGTTCAAAACTTAAGACTGTTGAATAAAAAATAGCAAATTCATTACTGTTTTCTGTAGTCTAGAATACGATTAAGATCTAACTCAATATTTAAAGTCATTGTTTATAGTCATTGGTATGTCATACTTTTACAAGCCATAACTCGTGATAATTGTAGAGGAAGGGTAAATGACTAAGAATTTATAAAAAGTAAGAGAAAAAGAAACGACTATGCCAAACCAAAAAAGCGTTTCCGGGCATATTGTTCTCACTTCGCATCCCAGTCGGTTTGGTCCCAAACCGATTTCTATTCAATGGGGAGCAGCCGATCCAATGCAACGTGGTCCAGTCATTGCTACACTAACTAAGCAGGGACACCGTAACGTAATTGGCACTCACTCTGGTGGTTATGCGATTTACCGTGCCTTAGCGGTGGCTAGCGGAGCTCTTCAGTCAGATCACAGGGCAGACCTTACTAATACATCTCCAGTAGAATATATTGGACCACATCCCAGTTGGGCTGATCCAGAGAAAATTGTCTCGCTTGATCCGTTTGGGGCGACGGTTGGTGAGGCATTTGCATCATATTACACACAAGGATATGACATTCGTCCCACAATCGCTATCACAAAGGCGCACATCAACATACCGGAATTACAAGAGGCGGTGACAGCAGGACGCTTACAGGTTGATGGCAAAATTATGAAAGCTGGTGGCGATTTAGTAGTGACGAAAGCTGCAATTGAGCCAGTATGGTACTTACCAGGAATTGCCAAACGATTCAACATCACAGAAGGGGAGTTACGCCGCGCTTTATTTGAACAAACTGGAGGGATGTTCCCAGAATTAGTGACACGACCTGATTTAGAGGTGTTTTTGCCTCCAATCGGAGGCATTACTGTGTATATCGTTGGGGATGTAGCGGCTATTAGTGATCCTCAGAAGCCTTTGGCACTGCGAGTACATGATGAATGTAATGGTTCTGATGTTTTCGGATCAGATATTTGCACTTGTCGTCCTTATCTGGTACATGGAATTGAAGTTTGCGTACAAACCGCACAACAGGGGGGCGTAGGTGTTATTGTTTACTGTCGTAAAGAGGGGCGTGCTTTGGGAGAAGTGACGAAATTCCTGGTTTACAATGCCCGTAAGCGTCAAGAAGGAGGCGATCGCGCTGATGCCTACTTTACCCGCACTGAGTGTGTGGCTGGCGTGGAAGATATGCGGTTCCAAGAACTGATGCCCGATGTGTTGCATTGGTTGGGCATTACCCGTATTGACCGTATGGTATCAATGAGTAATATGAAGTACAACGCCATTGTTCAGTCAGGAATTGAGATTGTGGAACGAATACCAATTCCAGAAGAGTTGATTCCTGAAGATGCGCGGGTGGAGATAGAGGCGAAAAAGGCTGCTGGTTATTATACAACAGCAGAGGTGTTAGACTCCGATAGTTTGAGCGATGTTAAGGGGCGTTCTTTAGCAGATTGAGTTTCAGCAGATAACAAGACAAGGGGAAGGAGAGAGGGAGGGAAACTTCTCTCACTCCTGTTATGGCGTGTCTGAATATTAGGAGTGGATCGGAATGGAAATGGAAACCGCAGAGGCGCAGAGTAGCCAGTGCGTTGCGGGGGTTCCCCCGAGTGTGCAACCTGGCGTAGCGCAGAGGAAAGAGGGGAAGGAGTTGGTTGGTTATTTGCGATCGCCTAGTGCTATCCGAGATCGTTGTGAGCAGTTGTTTGAGTTGGCCCTTATTGGTGAGTCTCATCACTTTAATTGCGATTTAACGCAGTTGCCAAAAGTGGCGGAGTATGTTATTGAGGTGATGCGGGAACAGTACCCAGATTTGCAAATTCCTTTTCACAGCCGCTGGCGACATTTTGAGGCTTCCGGTGTACAGCGTCTATCTCAGTTGGATGAGAAGTTGGCGGGACTCACGCCTGAAGAGAAAGCTGTTGCTAAGTTTGATTTGGCGATTATCAGTGTTTTATTAGATGCTGGTGCAGGAGAAAGTTGGTATTATCATGAGCGGGAGACTCAGCTAGATTTTAAGCGTTCTGAAGGTTTGGCTGTTGCCAGTTTTCATATGTTTTGTGACGGAACTTTTTCTAGTGATAGGCAAACAACACCTTTGCAAGTTGATGCTCAAAAATTGCAAGCCTTAACAGAAAAAGAATTGGCAGATGGGTTTGGTGTGAATGCAAACAATCCCTTGGTGGGGATTGCTGGACGGTTAAAATTGCTGCAAAAATTGGGTCAAGCCCTACTTTCTTCACCTCATCTATTTGGTAAAGAAAATCCCCGTCCGGGCAATTTGGTAAACTTTTTCATACAAAACTCACATAACAAGCAAGTCGCTGCGGCAAATGTGTTAGGTGCTGTTTTAGAAGGGCTAAGTGAGATTTGGTCTGGACGAATTGAGGTTGCTCGAATAAATTTAGGAGATACTTGGTTTCATCCACGTGTTAGTGATGATGGCTTAGTCCCATTTCACAAACTCTCTCAGTGGCTAACTTATTCTCTGCTTGAACCTCTACAAGAACTTGGCTTGGAAATAACTGGTTTGGATGTCCTGACTGGATTAGCAGAATATCGTAATGGGGGATTGTGTCTTGATTTGGGACTTATTAGCCCTAAACATCCGGAAATTTTGCTGCAGTCTCATTCAGTTGCATCAGAGGTTATCGTTGAATGGCGTGCCCTGACCGTGATACTGTTGGATCGCATCGCCGCCACAGTACGCGACAAGTTGAGCATGAGTGCTGAAGAACTACCACTAGTAAAAATTCTCCAAGGTGGAACTTGGACAGCTGGACGCAAAATTGCAGCTGAACGTAGAAAGGGTGCTGTACCCCCCATACAGATAGAAAGCGACGGTACAGTATTCTAGCTATCAGTAGTCACTAGTTATCAGTCACTGGCTTTGGAAAAAGCAATGCACATGGACAAAAAGCTAGTGACTCTTGCTTTGTTCAAGTTCACGATTATAGGACTTACCCACGCGTTACTTTAGAAAATCTGGTTGCGATTCGCACCAGTCCCTACAACCGCACGGCTGCGTCGTTCGGTTGGATCGCTATGGACTATTGTTACGTTGTTCGTGGGTAAGTCCTGAATTCATTTTTTGTGCTTCCTGTGGAGGAACTGCAACGTGAGTGCATGCCGAAGGGCGTATTTTGAATTTTGCGAGGTGAGTGATATCTTCTGCCTCTTATGAGGCACACATTTTGCCTGTCAAGTTCTTTTTGGTTGGGATAATAAAACATTTAAGACATATGCACAGTCAAGTTAAAGTCATCGAGCATCCATTGATTCAACACAAACTCACACTGATGCGTAAAGCAGAAACAACTACGACGACATTTCGAGTCCTTCTCAAAGAAATTAGCCTGCTGTTGACGTATGAAATAACACGAGATTTGCCTCTGAAATATGAACAGATTAAAACTCCTCTCGCACCAATGAATGCCCCAGTCATTGCTTTGGATAAAAAACTGGTGATTGTTTCCATCCAACGAGCAGGACAAGGGATTTTGGATGGAATACTCGAACTTATACCATCAGCAACAGTAGGACACATTGGATTGTACCGTGACCCTAAAACCCTCATTCCCGTTGAGTATTATTTTAAGGTTCCTCAGGATATAGATCAGCGAGATGTACTAGTGGTTGATCCAATGCTAGCAACTGGTAACTCAGCTGTCGCAGCAGTTGAACGAGTTAAATCAACGAATCCAATGTCGATTAAGTTTCTTTGCATACTTGCTGCACCAGAAGGTATTGAGCATTTCACCGAAGTCCACCCAGATATACCTCTTTACACTACGGCTATTGATGACCATTTAGATGAAAATGGTTACATTATTCCAGGATTGGGAGATGCAGGGGATAGGTTGTTTGGGACAATATAATAACGTACATTAAATTTATGTAATTTTCTGGGGAAAGGAAGGTAAAAAATAAAATTTATAACGAAAAATATTATTTTTTCCTTTTCCTTCTTCAGTGATTGGCAAAATTTTTACTTTGCAAATCGTACCTCAATCTAAAATAACCAGGACTTACGCAAGCAGGGCTGTTTCATTCGCTCAGGTAAGGATTTTGTCAAGAGTATAAGCCAGAAAATTTAGGAAATTGGTAATCAAAAATTACTGCTTTAACGAGTAAACTTAAGTGCGATCGCCCCCTTGGGGCGACTCCTCCGGAGGAGTATCGCCAGACTCATGAGCAAATCAAATTTTTTCACCACTTGATTTTTTTGGCTGATACGCTTGTAAATCACAGTCTTTTAGGGAATGAAACAGCCCTGCTTAAGCGCCAAGGCACCTGTATCGAGCCGTGTTCTGGTAAAGCTTGTTGGCTGGAAGGAACGTGCTGGACAGTACGCCCCTCAACTGTGCTCTTTCCCCATCGCATCTCGCATTAGCAAGGATCTGACAGGCACCTACGTCGTAAGCAACAGTGCTCGTGCAGGTGACCGTGATATCCCGCGCTTCTCGATCGCTGCCCTCAGCCGACGCTGGACATCCGCCCAGCGCTAAGCCTGCGATCGCCAAAGACATTAAAAGAAATCGATTTTCATTCAGCATGTGGATCTCCTATGTTGTTTCATCCCCGTTGGTTGGGGTGTTCTGTTGTCGTGTTCCGATTCATTTCCCATTCCCGACGTTCAGCCCTGTCCAGTGAGCCGCAAAAGCCCACATATCCGTCGTTTCCGCGATGATCTTGTCGGTGGGCTTGCCCTCTCCATGTCCTGCACGGGTTTCGATGCGGGCAAGATGGGGCTTGTCACCAATCTCCGCCGCCTGAAGTGCAGCAACATATTTGAAAGTGTGTGCTGGAACCACGCGATCGTCTGTGTCTCCAGTAGTGGCGAGGATTGCGGGATATACCTTGCCAGATTGGATATTGTGATAAGGCGAATAGTTGAAGAGGTTCCGGAAATCCGCTTCCCGTGCCGGCGACCCAAACTCAGCGACCCATACTTTCCCGACCGTGAACTGGTCAAAGCGGAGCATATCCATCACACCGACCTGGGGCAGCGCGGCAGCAAACAAATCCGGTCGCTGGTTGACGACCGCACCAACGAGCAGTCCGCCGTTCGAGTCTCCGTAAACCGCGATGCCGTTGTCCCGTGCGATGCGGTTGGTCTTGAGATATTCAGCAGCAGCGATAAAGTCGTCGAAGACGTTCTGCTTCTTCTCGCGCCGCCCCGCTTCGTGCCATGCCGTGCCATATTCTCCACCGCCCCGGATGTTAGGGATCGCCACAACGCCGCCTTGCTCGACCCATGCCATCAGGGCGGCTGAATATTCGGGGAGTATGCTGAAGCTATAGCCTCCATAGCCAAAGAGGATAGTAGCAGCAGGTTCGGTCACATCCTTTCGTCGAATCACGAACATCGGAATGCGCGTGCCATCTTTCGACTTATAGAAGGTCTGATCGATGACGATCCGATCCAGGTCAGCTTGAATCTTCGGCTTGACCCAAATGTCTGTCTTTCTTGTTGCCACATCGTATCGATAGACGGTGCCCGGAGTGTTAAAGCTACTGAAGACAAAGAAGCTCTCAGAAGCCTCCGGATCGCCGCGAAGTTCGCCCACGGTGCCGATACCAGGTAACTTCATGATGCCGTCCGGCGTGCCGTCGAGCTTGTAGCGCCTGACCTCCGTCTTGACATCGACGAGGTAGGAGAGGAAGAGTCGCCCGCCGATCAACTTCCCATCGTTCAAAATCGCCTCCTGTTCGGGCAAGAAATCGGTAAAGACTGGGTCGGCAGCAGCAAGATCAACCGTGACGATCTTGGCGCGTTCAGCGTCCTTGTTGGTGAAGAAAAAGAGCTTTGTGCCGACATTTGCCAGAACTGCCCACGTATTGTTGGAATTTTCGACCAGCTTGCGCGACTTCCAGTTGCTACTCGTGAGATCCACGATCGTCACGGCGCTGATTGCCGCATTTTCAGCAGAACTGACCACGGCATAGCGACCGTCGTCGGTCAGCTTAAGGGAATTTATACTGTTCGGCTGGTTTGGTGTGGCATAGAGCAACCGATCCTGAGATTGGGGCGTGCCGAGCTTGTGGAAATAGATGGCATGATTGGTCACGCTCGACTGTGCTTCCTCTCCCTGCTTCGGTTCGGGGTAGCGGGCGTAGAAAAAGCCAGACCCGTCCTTGAGCCATGCGATGCCTGTGAACCTTGCCCACTTGACCTCATCCTTAAGATCCTGACCCGTCGCGACATCGAGTATCTTAATGGTGCGCCAGTCCGAGCCGCCTTTCTGCACCGCATATGCGAGGTGGGAACCGTCCTTCGAGCTATCCCATTCGTCCAGTGCGTCGGCACCGTCGGACGACCAGCGATTAGGATCGATCAGAACACGCTCCTTGCCGTTCACGCCTTCGCGAACATAGAGCCGCGGCTGATTTTCTAAACCGGATTTGCGCGTGTAAAAATATTGGTCGCCATGCTTGTGCGGTATACCGACACGTTCATAGTCGAACAATGACGTTAGGCTTTTCCGAAAAGCGTCTCGACCCGGCAGCGTATTGAGATAAGCATGGGTGACCTTATTCTGCGATTCGACCCAAGCGGCGACTTCTTTGTCATTGCGGACATCGTTTTCCAGCCAGCGATAGGGGTCGGAAACCGTCTGTCCGAAATGTTCCTCAACGACATCGACCCGCTTGGTTTCAGGATAAGTGATTGTAGGCATGATTGCTGTAGACTCCGTGCAAGCGGAGGCGAAATGGGTAGTAAAGAGTAGCGTGAGCGCGAAAAGGGCTGCGCGACGCATCAGTATCTTTTTAAATAAGAGTTGAAATCCAAAGAGGTTGAATTCCAGTACTTCTCGTCGTAATTTTGCAGTTTTGAACATATCATTAACTTATGTAACAGAATCCTTGACTGTAACTACTCGGTCAAAAGGTTGTCAGTAGTTTGCTATTGACGTTTACAGGTAGCAAACAATTAATGCTCAGAATTCACTTGCCATGTAATCACAATGACTTCCGCAAATATTAAGACAACTAATAGCCGCGAAAACGCTCCTAAAATGGCTTCCATCGTCCAGTTTTGACTCTGAGCCTCCCAGATCGTCACCACAATATTTACTCCAATTACCAACCAGGGTAGAATGACCGCTGAATTCCGTCTGCGATAGAAGCCGAGCGTCGCCTCGCGCCAAAATGGGAAGGTACTGAGAAAACAAACAAAGTAGGACGCTCCTGCACTGGCGAACAAGCTGGTTTGAAGACTTGAAGGCAGGTTCGGGTATCCAAGCGCGATCGCCGTCAAGCAAGCTCCCAGCGCTAGATACAGGAAAGTAAACAAGGTAAATCGTTTCATTTTTTTCTCTTTCTAATAAAGCTTATTCTCTGTACCAGACACGTACACATTGAAAGCAATTGACTGTAACGCCCTGGCTGATCATCACTGGGTAGACCCCATTACTGACTGTCACGCCGTAGACACCATCACTTGTGCTTTTCAAGCTATCTGGTAAAACAACGGTTTCAACATTGATCAACTGTATCGTTGTACTTGCAATCCACTGATTGACTTCACTCACAACCTCAGAGAATAATTCATATTCGGAAGGGCCACCGAAGGGACCCCGTTTAGTAATCCGAGGCGCAAAATCTTTGTACTGAATCATTTGATTTACCACCTTAAAACTGTAGAGTTGAGCATCAATTCAAGTAGTAGGCATCGCCCACCATCTTTAAAACCCTTCTTTGTAAAACCTTTCACGGTAAAGCTTTGTGGGCAGTGATAGCCCTACGAGATCTATTTCAAAACTTAAGCAAACCTTGCCAGTAAACTGCTAAGAACAGAGGTAAAAGCATGAACGCTGATGTGGGCTAACATTGCAGCTTCTAGCGAGTATTGCCAAAAGAGCCAGCCAAACGCAATCCCCCCAATTCCATTCAGTAACAACGCCCGAATAATCACAACTGGAGTGAGGGGAACGATCGCGGCAGTCGCTGGCAGGTGTAGTAGTCCAAATACCAACGCGGCTAGAACGATCGCACCCTGGTAAATTCCTTGACTTGGCAACGTAACGCCTTGTTTTAGCCCTTTCCATCCGATCCAAACAAGCAGCGACATTAAACCCCAGCGCATCAAAATTTCCTCAGTGATGCCGCCATAGAACATTGCTGTGAGCAAATTCAACCAACTTGGCTGTGTATTATTGGCTGCCCGTAGCGCTTCAGGTAGGACAGGTTGCATCAACTGATCGAGCAACAAGAGAACGATCGCCGCCGCTGCACCCACACCCAGGCTCCACTTGATCTCAACGGCAAAAGGTAGAGACTTAGCGGTGTGAAATACCCAATGATCGATCAAATGGGATCTTAAGCCAACACGATAAGCACAACCAATTCCGAGCAGAATGCTGATTGCCAGTAGAACTGAATACTGTAGTCCTTGCAGAAGCATTAAAATCCACAATGGCGGCACTTTTTCCAGCATTTCTGGAGACAGTTTCGCTAACTGTTGCTCGGCTAAAGGAATAGACGCGATCGTGTACATCACAATTCCCACACTGCCCAATACAAATAAAATCGCGAATTGTTTCAAAACTGCCATTGGTTTAATCTCCAGATGATCCGTCATATCAGCCTATGCCAGCAGCTACCATTAACGGGAGTTGGGGCAGGTTGTAAACAATGTGGACGACGACAGCGGGCCAGACCGAGCCGCTGCGGCGGTAGATTTCGGCGGTGATCAGACCCACGAGCAAGGCTGCGGGGAAGACGGTGATGCCGTGAGCGATCGCGAAGATCAATGCGATCGCTCTAGAAAACGGGTTGGGGCCTTATGCTCGAACACTCCGTAGGCGATCGCCAGGAACACGGGGATTGCAACCAGCACTGATAGCGCCCCGTAGGTCGCGTGGTACTTGCTGATTGTGAACAGAGCTGGTGTGGTCACGGCACTTCCAGTGATGTTGAACAGGAGGATACCGCCGATGTTGTTCGCGAAGTGTACGCCGATGGCGAGTTCAGTGGTTCCGTCAATCAACGAAACCACAGTCCACAACAGACCCGGAACGAGGAAGTAGTTGGAAAAAACCGTGAGCCAGCCGCCTGCCTGCGCCTCCGGGTTGAGGAGGTGCGGCAGGGTGAATATCACAGCCGACAGGAGCGCCAGAAAGACGCGGTTGGTCCAAATGAGGCTTGCGCCCTGCACGATATATCCCCGGAAGAAAAGCTCCTCGGTGGTGGTCTGGATCGCGGTAAGAACCAGTGCGATCGGGACGAAGAAGACGAAGCTCGTGAGGTCGGAATTGAAGGAGAAGCTGTCGGGGTAGAAGAGGTACTGTCCCAGCCCACCTATCAGGCAGAATGGCACGAACCACGCCACGAACCCGTGACCGACACGGTGCCAGCTTATCTTCTCCCGCGCCGTGATCAGTGTCAGGGGATGACGACGGTGGATGAGGGAGACGGCGATGAGAATCCCGCCGAGAAAGAACGGGAACCCCATCATGATCACCAGGAAGCTCCCCACGGAACCGAACCCGGAGAAATCCGCCCGACGGAACGCCGCGAAACCCTCCTGTCCGTCAAGCGCGAACGCCACGAGCGCGCTAGCGACGCTGCCGACAACCAACCACGAAACGAGTATGACTAACAGTCCCAGGAGATACCGCCACCACCGATGTCCACCTCTCTGGGCAGCCTCCACGTAAGTCGCGTCTTTGACTTCGCTTAGGTTTCTCTTCTTTCCTTTGGTTGCTTCGATCTTCATCTTTATCCCCTCACTCATGGGTATATGTAGTGCTTGGATCGGGTTGCTAGTTGCCTTTGCGATTGTTTTCAGGGATCGACCGGGTCCCCGACGGCTCCACCAGTGGCTACGCGCACGGCATGAGCCATGTGCTTGATCGGGTTGCCGAGAGAGGCGCGATCAGCTCCTGCCATCAGGGCGGCACTGACATCTTCACTAATGACGCGCAAGACTGCGGTGGCAGCCGCCGCGTGCAGCCGCACCTCGATATCGTCAGCCGAACGGCGCAGGCGATCCGCGATGATCTCAGCCAACTCGCGCTCGATTCGATCGTGAGTCATTAGCCAAGCCGCACGCAGATCCGGCTCTTTTTCAGCTAGCACGGTCATCTTGATCACGGCATCGTCGTAGGACTGCTGATCGGGATTCTTGGGGCGATTCGTCGCCCACTCGAAGAGGTGATCTTCGAGGGAAACCTCCCGAGGCCAGCGGCGCAACACCGCCACACACTCCTCGACATCCTGCGCCAAGACAGGCTCAGCACAGCTTTCCTTGTTACGAAAGTACCGCCACAAGGTACGTACCGAGACTCCTACCGCGTTTGCGATTTGCTCACCGCTCGTGGCGGCGACACCGTGTTCCCAGAACAAACGCGCCGCCTCCCGCGAAATCTCCAGACGCATCCGCTGATGCCGCTGCTCACGCATCCCCCCTGATTTGTGATCGTTCGTCGTATCGCTGTCACTATCACTCCTCATAGCCGTCTTTCTTTTCAATACTTGTCATTAAATGACAAAATGACACTAAATGACATGCCTCGCAAGAGGTAGCTTTGCCGACAGTGTTATTGAACTTAGGACTGATGCTTTTGTGCGAGATTGTGATAGCGCCACAAGGATTAGGTCGTTAAAACTTGATTGTTTAAGTTGTTCGATAGTTGTCATGGTGAAGCTGATTTTTCTCCAAATTCCAGCATTGACCATAAAGTGGTCGGTTGCACAATCCACGACCACTTTTTCTTTCTTGAATCTTTAATGATAATGATAATCTAATACAGGGTAGGTGAGAAGAACGTGCTTAGCTCGTTCCTCTCACCATTTTTTCATGATTCTCATTATTGTAATAGGTTGTAGCTCGAAGTTACTACACACTTGTCAGAGGTCGTGGATGCTTTGAGACTGACTTGAGAGTATTTTTTATCTGTAATTCCATTTGACTTACATTCCCTCATATCGCTTTTAGTCTAAACTCCAGTTAGTCTAAACTCCAGCTAATAAGTTTACTTTACTTATCTTGTAATAATTCGTATTCTTATTATATGTACCATAATAGTTTGACTCACAAACTTATAACTTCGCTGACATCTTTATCTATCACAAAAATCAGCTTTAGCCATAAACCCGATTCTTTTACTTACCATAAATTTAAATAAGTTTCAACTGTGTTTTGTGAGATTTAGATGCATTAGCCCTAGGTTAATGTCTATTTACAAGCAGCTTCTAACAATGCGAGTTGGGGGCATTTGCAGCAAACGCATTTCAGGGGGAATTGCATGTGGATCGTCAAAATTGCTTTACGTCTTCCGTATACATTCGTAATCGCTGCCTTGATGATTGTTATTCTAGGTGTGGTAACAATATTTGGCACACCTGTTGATATTTTTCCATCAATCAACATTCCGGTTGTCAGCGTAGTTTGGACTTACACAGGTACTACACCAGAAGAGATGGCACAGCGAATCGTTACAATTAGCGAACGCGCCATGACAACAACCGTTGGTGACATTGAACACATTGAGTCTCAATCTTTAAGTGGTGTTAGTGTCGTCAAGGTTTTCTTCCAACCCAACGCTGATATAGCCTCAGCGGTCGCTCAAATTACCTCTGTCAGCCAAACAATTCTGCGCCCTCTGCCACCTGGTATCACACCGCCATTCATCATTCAGTACAACGCTTCGAGTGTACCGATTATCCAAATGAGTGTGAGTAGCAAAACCTTACCGGAACAAGCGCTTAACGACTATGCTACCAACTTCGTCCGCACCCAGTTAGCAACAGTGCAAGGGGCAAGTGTACCTTTGCCTTATGGTGGTAAACCTCGGCAAATTATGGTTGATATCGATCCCCAGGCGATGTTGGCTAAAGGTGTTTCTGCCCAAGACGTGACTAACGCTGTTAGTGCCCAAAACTTGGTATTGCCCGCAGGCAATATGAAGATAGGCACTCGCGACTTCGCCGTACGAATCAATAATAGTCCAGATGTGGTGGCAGGCCTCAACGACTTGCCAATTAAGCAAGTCAACGGTACCGTGATTTACATTCGCGATGTCGCCCAAGTACGAGATGGGTTTGCCGTGCAAAGTAACGTTGTACGTCAGAATGGGAGGCGATCAAGTTTACTTAGTATTCTTAAGAGTGGTAATGCCTCAACTATTGATGTGATTGATCGGGTAAAAAAAGCTTTGCCTCGCATTCAATCCACCATGCCCCCAGGACTAAATTTATCATTTTTGTTCGATCAATCCATATTTGTTAAAGCTTCCATTGAAGGTGTTCTTAAAGAAGGATTGATTGCAGCTACTCTCACCGCGCTGATGATTCTGATTTTCCTGGGAAGTTGGCGCAGCACTGTGATCGTAGCCGTCTCGATTCCTCTGTCGATGCTGGTTTCGATTATTGTGATGAGTCGTTTAGGACAGACTTTTAACATCATGACTTTGGGTGGTATGTCCTTAGCTGTCGGTATTCTCGTAGATGACGCCACAGTCGAAATTGAAAATATCCACCGAAATCTCGCACAAGGTAAACCAATCAAGCGAGCAATCTTAGATGGAGCTCAGCAAATCGCAACTCCAGCACTTGTCGCTACATTATGTATTTGTATTGTCTTTGTGCCCGTCGTGTTTCTGAGTGGAGTGGCAAAGTATCTATTTGTTCCCTTGGCGATGGCGGTAGTATTTGCCATGCTTGCTTCCTATCTGCTATCTCGGACTGTAGTACCGACGATGGCAAGCTATTTGCTACCATATGAAGCTGACTTGCATAGAGAAGAAAGCGAAGCTCATAATGAACATGGCGATCGCCATAATATAGATGATTCCCAAGTCCAAGACCATAATAGGAATGGCGATCGCCATAATATAGATTCACCAGTCCAGAACAATGGTCGTGACAACTACAACACTCATTCGCCAATCGAAATTCACGATCTGCGCTCCGCGCAGCAGCGAAGCTATCGCCCCGACAACCACAACACTGATTCGTCAGTCCAAAATAATGGTCATGACAACCACCACCAAACTTCAGAGCACACGACACAAAAGACCCAACCTGTCAAGAAAGACTGGATCTGGCGGCTGCACGAAAAATTTAACCGACAATTTGAGAAATTTCGCAACTGGTACTACAATGTCCTGACCTCAGCATTAAATTACCGCAGCATAGTCTTTGTGGTGTTCGGCGCTTTTATAGTCAGTGCAGGAGTTTTGTTGCCGTTTGTTGGTCAAGACTTTTTCCCTGATGTCGATGGTGGTCAGTTTAGTCTGCATGTTCGGGCTTTACCTGGTACCCGCTTGGAAGAGACAGAAAAAATTGTCAGTCAAGTAGAAAGTGTTATCCGCCAGACTGTACCGAAGGACAATCTCGCTCTGATTTTGGATAACATCGGCTTACCCAACAGTGGTATTAACCTTACCTATGGCTACAACGGTGCCACAATTGGTCCGGCTGATGCTGATATTCTTGTCTCGCTAAAAGAAGCTGGTTCTACTTTTTCTTACATCAAGCAACTACGCCCGAAATTGAAAGCGACATTTCCTAGTTACACCTTCTTTTTTGAACCAGCAGATATTGTTACTCAAATTCTAAATTTCGGTTTGCCTGCTGCTGTTGACGTTCAAATCTCTGGTCCTGTGCAAAACTCAAAGAAAAACTTTGAAATTGCCAAACAAATCGAAGCGCGGATGACACGCGTTCCTGGTGCTGTAGATGTACACATGCAGCAAGTTATCGATGCCCCAGAGTTACGTCTTGATGTAGACCGCACCCAGGCTCAACAATTGGGTCTGACCCAGCGTGATGTTGCCAATAGCGTCCTCACTTCCTTAAGTTCAAGCGGTCAAGCGGCAGTCAACCAATGGCTTGATCCCAAAAAAGGTGTGAGTTACACTCTTGCTGTACAAGTTCCACAGTACAAAATTGACTCTATTGACAGCCTCAAGAATACGCCTATTGGCAACGGTCAAACCGCACCCCAAGTTTTAGATAATTTGGCTACTGTTAGACGCTACACAGTGATGCAAGTTGTCAATCACTACAACATTCAGCAGGTTTACGATATCTACGCTAACTCCTCTGGTCGTGACCTTGGGGGAGTTGCCCGTGATGTGGATAAAATCATAGCTGATTATAAGAAAAAGTTGCCTCGCGGTAGTCAGATTACTGTACGCGGGCAAGTGCAAACAATGAACTCTTCATTCCTTGGACTTGGTTTGGGACTGGTGTTTGCGATTGTGCTGGTTTACTGCTTAATGGTAGTGAACTTCCAATCCTGGCTTGATCCCCTGATTATCATGATGGCACTACCAAGTGCCTTGGCTGGTATTGTCTGGATGCTGTTTGTCACTCACACCACCTTCAGTGTCCCTTCGTTAATGGGTGCAATTATGAGTATAGGTGTAGCGACATCAAACAGTATTCTAATGATTACTTTTGCTAATGACCAGCGTTTTGAAGGGCAAAATGCTTATAAAGCAGCCCAGGCAGCGGGTTACACGCGGTTACGTCCTGTGCTGATGACTGCCTTAGCGATGCTCATTGGTATGATCCCAATGTCTCTTGGTCTTGGTGAAGGTGGTGAACAGAATGCACCCTTAGGTCGTGCTGTGATTGGCGGCTTGTCGGCTGCAACAGTCGCTACTCTCATCTTTGTACCTGTTGTATACAGCATATTACGGCGTCAACAACCTCGTCGTTTTGATGAGGATGATGAGGATTTAACTCTGGTGGATAAGCATACCGCATACTCCTTGTCATCATCCCAAGGTAAGTCTTGAACAGGGGTAAGGGGCAGCAGGTTACGTTCGGAACTTCCGAACGTAACCTGCCTTATCAAAAAGATAGGCATTCATACCCTAGTCAGTTGGCAACAGTATATGGGGTGTGTACGCTTGTACTTGAACGTTGCCCTATACCCCCACACTCAAGCAAAAGTCTACACACTTGTGACAACCTCACCTTCACTTTGAACGTAGCTAAAATTTTTCCCTCTCCTTGATAAGGAGAGCCAGTGCGTTGGGCGGCTTTGCCGACTTGTAAGCGCAAGGCGCACGCTACGCGAACGCGCAGCGTCTCCGAAGGAGATAGCACCTGGCGTGAGGGATGCCCGATAGGGCAGGGTGAGGTTCCTAGGAAGCGGAGCGACGATAAGCAATTCAAATTTCAAAATTGTCAAAGCCAATAATGGTAATGAACGTAGCTACTAAATTTATACAAATTCGATAATATGGGACACCTTACCTATGGATTCTCAACAAGAAAGGACTTCTAGACAACAAAGGCACGGTATCGGTGGAATTGGTTGGGCTGTAATTGGTACTGTTTTTTTTGGTAGCTTACTAGCTATAGGTATTTTGCCCCGGTTAAGCCAAAGGTCAGAATTAGAAGCAGCAGTCAAGGAAGCAAGCACTCTACCCTCAGTCAACGTTATGACTGCTCATCGCGCTGCTGCTACGACCAATTTGGAACTGCCTGGCAGTGTTGTAGCCCTTAACCAAACGACCATTTACGCTCGTAGTACTGGGTATTTGCGGCGGTGGTACGCAGACATTGGCGATCGCGTACAGGCTGGTCAGTTGTTGGCAGAGATTGACTCACCAGACACCGATCAGCAAGTTCTGCAAGCTAAAGCTGAGTTAGCACAAGCACAAGCCAATGTGTCTCAAACTCGTGCTAGTTTAGCTAAAGGTGTTGCTGATTTGAAGCAAGCCCGCGCTAACCTGCTATTAGCACTTCAAAGCTGGCAACGCTGGAAAGTTCTTGTCAACCAAGGTGCAGTCGCTCAACAAGATGCAGATACAAGATATGCCACATATCAGGCTAATTTAGCTAACGTTGAAGCAGCACAAAATACTGTTAATTCAGACTCTGCCAATGTCGAGGCAGCACAAGCTAACGTCTTTGCTAGTCGGGCAAATTTCCAACGTTATTCTGTACTACAGTCTTATAAGAAAGTAACTGCTCCCTTTGCAGGAGTGATTACCGCACGTAACGTAAATTCAGGTGCTTTGATTACAGGAGGTACTGGCAATACCAATACTAGCAATACCACCAGTACTAGTAATACCACTGGTACTAGCAGTACCAATACTAGCCTTTATACCATTGCTGCTTACGATGCCCTGAACGTGAATGTTTCTGTTCCACAAAGTTCATCAGCGTTAGTTCAAGCTGGTCAAACAGCACAAATTACAGTTAGAGAGTTACCACAACGAGTGTTTTCGGGTAAAGTAGTGCGTACTAGCAATGCCATAGATCCAAATACTCGCACTTTGCTGACACAGTTAGAAGTGCAGAATTTGGACGGTGCGCTGCGACCAGGGATGTATGCCACTGTCAAATTTGCCATCAACCGCCCTAATCCTCCCTTTGTTATACCTGGTAGTGCCCTAGTAGTTAACGCCGAGGGTACTCAGGTCGCAACTGTCACCAAAAACCAGACAGTGCATTATCAAAAAGTTGGCGTTGGGCGAGATTACGGCACTGAAATAGAAATTACCTCAGGTCTGACAGGAAATGAATCGCTGATTACCACTCCTACAGTTGATGAAACAGAGGGTTTGCGCGTCCAGCCCGTCGCACAAAAAGCAAAGTAATCTTGCACGCAGTCAGCGGAGTAATGTTGATCTACTTAATCAAATATTGTATTAAGATTTTTGAAGCAGTTTGTCTTTTCAAGCCAAACTGTTTTTTCATGGTATTGCTAATTTATAGTGGTCTTGGCTGTGTTGAAGATCGCTTTTATGAAATGGATATCTGAGCTGCCTTTAATATAAGACACAGAAGATACCGCTCTCATAATAAAATGAGAACTAAAATCTACTTATAGAACAAATGCACTATAGTACTACAGAAATTACTGATAAATAATAGAGAGAAATTCGATCCATCGCGTTACCAAAAGTCGAGAGTCACCAAGTCAGAAAAAAATGACTAATAACTCATGACTAATAACTCAATTAGGTAAAATTCATGGCAAGAAAAGTTCGTCGCTCCCCTAAAATGCTCACTAAACCTGATAACGAAGATGAGTTCTATCACCAACCAGCAAGCATACCAGGAACCATCATTATTCCCACAGATGCTTCACCACCACAGATGACATTGATCGACTATAATACTCGCGATGTTATCCGTAAACAAATCAAAACCCCGGAAGAGTGCGCTTCTTATCTAGATACAGCATCTGTTTCTTGGGTAGAAGTCCAAGGTTTAGGGGATGAAGGCATTTTGCGAAGACTGGGAAATGTGTTTGATTTACATCCTTTAGTTCTAGAAGATATTGTCAATTTGGTAGAGCGTCCAAAAATAGAAGATTATGAAGACCATTTGGTGATTATTTGCCGAATGGTTGTGCCAAAAGAAAAAAAATATGGATTTTATAGTGAGCAAGTGAGTCTGGTGCTAGGAAAAAATTATTTACTTACAGTACAAGAAGAACCAGATCATGATTGCTTAGAAGGAGTGCGAGCGCGAATTTGTAACAACAAAGGTATTATCCGCAAGCGCCAAGCAGATTATTTAGCCTATAGTTTATTGGATGCAATTATCGATGGTTATTTTCCTGTTCTGGAGGATTATGGTGAGCAAATTGAAGATTTAGAAGAAGAAGTCATGCTAAATCCTTCGCGGCACACACTACAAAAAATTTATCAAATCAGGCGAGAATTGTTACAACTGCGTCGCTACATCTGGCCTCAACGGGATGCAATAAATTCTTTGATTCGCGATGGCAGTGAACTCATCAGTGAAGAAGTGAGAATTTACTTGCGAGACTGTTATGACCATACGGTGCAGGTAATGGATATGCTAGAAACTTACCGGGAACTTGCCACAGGATTGATGGATGTTTATCTTTCGGCAGTAAGTAACAAAATGAATGAAGTTATGAAGTTTTTGACTGTTATATCGTCAATTTTTATTCCCCTCACTTTTCTCGCCGGAATTTATGGTATGAATTTCAGTACGGAAAAATCGCCATTGAATATGCCTGAACTCAATTGGTATTGGGGTTATCCTATGTGTTTAGCAGTGATGGCAGTAATTGCGATTGTGCAGGTCTTATTCTTTTGGCGGAGAGGCTGGTTTAAGAATTTTTCTAAAATTAATCCTGATGCCAAAATTTGACATGAGCACTCAGTGGAAGATAAAAAGTGAATACAAAGGAGTTTATAGACTAAAATTATGGGAAACACTGACAACAATTTACTAATTTTGACGCTTTATATAATTGGCATTAGTTACACCATCAATCAAATGATTGAGTCAATTGCCGAACAAATAAAAATAGATTTTAATAAAGCATCTGTAGACGAACAACTGAAAGAACAAAGTCTTCAAGACATGATTGGGATTAGTTTTGGGGGACTGGCAAAAACGCACGATATTGAAAAACCACAATCTTTGTCAATTAATATCGAAAATAAATCTCAGGATGTAGCAATATACGTTGATTGGGACAATTGCGCTTTTGAGGAATTTGACGGAACCTCAAAGCGAGTTATTCGGATGTCACCAGACATCACTCGTGACTTAGGCGTGTCTCAAAGCCCCAGTCTCATTGTTCCTAAAAAAACACTAAAAGAATCAGTTTCATCTGAAAGTGTTTTCGAGTTCGATAAGTTATCTGGAAAATACACAGCAACAAAAACCTCGATAGCCAATGTCCTCAAATGGAAAACAAGCATTATCAGGGCACAAAGAAAAGAATTTAACAGATTTATGAGCAGAAAACGTGACTTTGATTTCTCACTAGATTTAGTGTTCAGGCTAGCCGAAACAAATATTGGTATCGCTCACGGTACAAAAGCACCTCCCCTTTGCATTGTCAAGTGTCCCTTCACTGTTAGAAAACTCCCTTGGACGTATGCCTTGCCTTGGAATCAGAGGCGGTAAACTTAAACGAGTGGTTCGGTCATTCAAAGATTACACTGGATATTGGGAGAGAGTAGGCGCAGGTGGTTACAGACTAGTTTCGTTGAAACTGGTTTGAGGAAAGTCCGGGCTCCCGAAAGACCAGACTTGCTGGGTAACTCCCAGTGCGAGCGATCGCGAGGATAGTGCCACAGAAACATACCGCCCTTTTTCAGTCAACAGTCAACAGTCAACAGTCAACAGTAAACAGTGAACAGTGAACAAGGGGTGGACGAGTCCGTTTCCTACCTTATAACTGATAACTGGTAACTGATAACTGGTAACTGATAAATGGTAACTGAAGAGGGTAAGGGTGCAAAGGTGCGGTAAGAGCGCACCAGCATGATCGAGAGATCATGGCTCGGTAAACCCCGGTTGGGAGCAAGGTGAAGGAACTACGGTTGGTCTTTTACCAGTTCCGCTCTCATAAGATCCGCTAGAGGCGTTTGGTAACAAGCGTCCCAGATAGATAACCGCCCTCTTAAATCTAGAAACGTAATATGTTACGTTTCTATAAAAGAGAACAGAACCCGGCTTACGTTCCGACTCTCTCTCTCTTTTTTGTCCTTTCTTATTAGTCTTTAGTCGTTTGTTAACAAGCAATGACTAAAGACTGATCGCTTCTGACTCATGATTAATAACTAATGAGCATTGCTTATCCACGCCGTCAACGACAACTCGAAAGCTTAGTCAGAAAATTAGGTCTTGAGGCAGATGCGCCGATAAAGTGGCAACTGCTGGACTTAGCGCTGACTCATCCCACTGTCTCCGAGTCAGCAAATTATGAACATTTGGAGTTTGTCGGCGATGCAGTCGTGCGATTAGTGGCTGCTATTGTTCTATGGGAAACTTATCCTAATTGTCCAGTGGGAGATTTTGCAGCTATTCGTTCGGTGTTGGTGAGCGATCGCATTCTCGCCCAACTAGCCAGAGAATACGGCTTGGAGTTACATTTACTTGTTGCAGGCAGTGCGACTGCTGATAAAGTTGGTCAAGAGTCAAGACTGGCTGATGCTTTTGAAGCAATTTTAGGTGCTCTTTATTTAAGTACACACAGTCTCGAACTGATCCGCTCTTGGCTAGATCCTCATTTCAAAAAACTTGCAGCAGAAATTCGCCTCGATCCGGCTAGATTTAATTACAAAGCCGCCCTGCAAGAATGGACTCAAGCAAAGTATAAAGTCTTACCTGAATATCGAGTCATGGAAATGAATCAACCCCAGCACATTCAAGAGCGTTTCCTGGCTGAGGTATGGCTACACGGACAAAAACTCGGTCAAGGAAAGGGACGCTCTATCAAAGCTGCCGAACAAGCTGCTGCAAAAGTTGCTTTTTTATCACTGGATAATCAGGAAAAGCCCTGAAATAAAAAAGTAGATGATAAGCTAATGTGAGTTATATTTTGTCTTACTCTTTCTTCTCCTGTCAGCAGACGCTACTTTGTATGCCTACAGTACGGGGCATACGGAACTGTAGCAACGGGATAAGGCTTCTGGTGGGCGTCTACGTCATGGCTAATGACAATAACTAATGACTAATGACTAAAAAAATTAAAATTGCTGTAATTGGTGTTGGACGTTGGGGCGTTCATTTGCTAAGAAATTTTTTAGAACATCCGCAAGCAAGTGTAGTGGCGGTAGTCGATCCGAACCCAGAATGTTTGGCGGGGGTGAAACGGCAGCATAACTTAGGTGACGAAATTCTATTGACAACAGAGTGGCAAGCAATACAGCAAGTGGAAGGTTTAGAAGCGGTTGTTATTGCCACTCCCGCCACCACGCATTACTCCTTAATTAGCGATGCTTTGCATTGGGGTTACCACGTTTTAGCAGAAAAGCCTTTAACTCTTAACCCAGCAGAATGTCAAGAACTGTGCCAACTTGCCCAAAAACAGGAACGACACCTGATAATTGACCACACCTACTTATTTCACCCAGCAGTTGAGCAAGGGAAAGCTGTTGTACAGGCGCGTCAATTAGGTGATTTACGTTATGGTTACGCTACTCGCACTCATTTAGGACCAGTTCGCCAAGATGTTGATGCACTCTGGGACTTAGCCATTCACGATATTGCCATCTTTAATTCTTGGCTAAATCAAATTCCAGTGAAAGTACAAGCAACAGGTACAGTGTGGCTGCAACCAAAGCTTGCAGGGGAGCAGTCAAATTCCTCTCTAGTCCAAGGATTATCCGACCTCGTCTGGGTGACACTTACATATCCGAACAACTTTCAAGCGTATATTCACTTATGTTGGCTTAATCCTGATAAACAACGACGACTAGGAGTTGTTGGAAATCTTGGCAGTCTGATTTTTGATGAAATGTCTCGTACTTCACCTTTGACGATACTGCACGGCGAGTTTGAGGTGCAAGAAAATCGATTTATTCCTGTGAATCAGAAGCAACAAGTGCTGGAAATAGAAACAGGTGAACCATTAGGGCGAGTGTGCAATCACTTTATCACTTGTGTGCTTGAAAATAGTCCCTCCAAAGTGTCCTCTGGTAAGGTAGGCACGCAGTTGGTGCAAATTCTTGCTGCTTTGACAGAATCTCTTAATAATGGTGGCAAGCCTGTTTTTCTTGATCCAAATGAAGACTGAAATTCTACGGTTTTTGGGCAGCACGGCTACAATACTTTTCTTAATTTGCCGGATGACCGAGACAATTTTAGATTTTAGATTTTGGATTTTGGATTAAAATCTAGAATCTA
>NZ_CAWPKW010000337.1:0-29844 GCF_963888615.1 Brasilonema octagenarum UFV-OR1
AGAGACGCTGAGTCGCAAAGCGACACGCTGCGCGAACGCGAACGCGTAAGCGTGTCCCTTTGGGACTTACAAAGCAGCGTCTCGTAGATAAGCTATCGCGTCACTACCTAAATTTTGTTTAGAGGATATTCGATAATTTAATGATTTTTCGGAGAAGTCTATTTGCCTGACGATAAACTGCTGAACCACATCTTGTCCAGCGATAATATGTGTTAGTAAAAAACAATTTATGAGTAATCAAAATTCAACTACATCATTACCAGGTTGGACCATTACGACGCGAGAACCCGAATTTATTGAATCGTTAATGCCAATATGGGAATGGTTTTACCGCCACTACTTTCGAGTTCAAACTTCAGGTTGGCATCACATTCCAAAGGATGGAAAGGTTTTGCTGGTTGGTTCACACAATGGTGGGATGGCGTCTCCCGACTTACACATGATGGTGTACGATTGGTTCCGTCGCTTTGGCACGCAACGCTTAGTGTATGGTTTAATGCACCCTTCTGCGTGGAAAGTCAGTCCTTCCATCGCCAGCCTCGCACAAAAAGTGGGAGCCATCCCCGCACATCCAAAAATGGCAAGTGCCGCCTTTGACATCGGTGCAAGTGTCCTTGTTTATCCGGGAGGACAATACGATATGTTTCGTCCTCATAACCAGCGTTACAAGATTCAGTTTGCAGGTCATAAAGGATTTATCAAACTGGCATTAAAAAAGTCAGTACCAATCATTCCGGTTATCTCTGTAGGAGCACATGATACCTTAATTGTTTTGGGTGATTGCTACGAACAGGCAAAACAGTTAAATGAGTGGGGTGTCCCTTGGTTATACCAGATAGACCCAGGAGTATTTCCCATATATCTAGGTTTGCCTTGGGGTTTGGGTATTGGTCCGCTACCCAATTTTCCCTTACCCGTCCAAATTCACACCCGTGTCTGTGCTCCGATTGTTTTTGAACGTTATGGCACACAAGCGGCTCATGACCGTGAATATGTGGATGCTTGTTATGATTTAGTTTACATGCAAATGCAACGCGAATTGGATTTTTTAGTTAGGGATGTGGCGATGTAGTTGATTGGGTTATGTTGCAACCGCGCTAAGAATATTTTTGAAAGCCACAGGCGATCGCAAGGGAGCAAGAGAAGCGCCTGGGCGTATCCCAAATGAAAACCCTGCTATTCCCTATCCCCAGATTGGTGAAACCAACACCAGATGAACTAGAATCTTTAAGACAGAAAATCCGTGATCGCAAGAATACACGAAGCTACTCTAAACTTGATATATAAATGTATTAATGAACGTATGATGCCGCCAAAAGCGACAGTCAAAGTATTCACAAGCAGTTTGGTGCTTCTTGTGACTTGTGCCTGACTCAATTGGTTTTAGATCTCGTTATTATTAAAGTGCCAATATAGTGTAGATAAAACTTAACTCAAATTCTGACCAATTGGTTGTGGAGTTGTGCGCAATGGAATTACTCGTCTTTGGATTAGTGGTGGTTTATACAGGTGGTGCTTGGAAGTTCTTTAATGGATTTAACCGGACTAACTTCCAGCGAAATGTGCCCAATCGCCTAAAATTAGCTTTATTATGGCCAGCTTTGTTTGCCACAAGCAAATCTTATCGTCAAAACTTTAGAAAGGCTCTCAAAGGTCATAAATAACTTTTTTGTGTGAGTTGCCAGTGAGCCTTAGCTTGCAGGTTAGCGTAACGCACGAAAAATGTCTTGGGTGACAGATCTAATTGCCGATTTTCAAAATCTCGAAAGCTATGATCACTAGCGTTATTTTCTCTGCGTCCTCTGAGGTCAATTTTTAGCTAATATGCGGTTAGGAAAAGAGTAGCTTATAAGAGGAGGCTTGTGGCAGCTTATAGCCATATTAAGTACCTATGAAAAACTTAAACCCCCTCTCCATGAACGGAGAAGGGGCTAAAAAGCAAAATTTTACTAACTATCCCCTAACTAAAATGTTTAATGATTGCGTCCGCGAATTCAGAACACTTTAAGGGTTCGACTGGGGGTTCTAGCAACCTTGCTAAGTCGTAGGTAACTTGACTGTTAGCGATCGCATCGCCTAAGCCTTTCTTAATCAAATCAGCCGCTTCTTGCCAACCCATAAACTCCAGCATCATCACACCGGACAAAATAACTGAACCGGGGTTTATTTTGTCTAACCCTGCGTGTTTGGGTGCTGTACCGTGGGTGGCTTCAAAAATGGCACATGCATCGCCGATATTTGCCCCTGGTCCCATTCCCAGTCCGCCAACAATAGCAGCTGCTGCATCAGACAAGTAATCGCCATTCAAGTTCATTGTTGCCAGAATGGAATACTCATCGGGGCGAGTTTGAATTTGTTGGAAAATACTATCGGCAATGCGGTCATTGACCATTATTTTATCTTTCCACTTGCCATTACCGTGAGTTTCCCAAATTGAGTTAAGAACTGTTTCAACTTCCTTGACAATTTGAGCTTGCTTTTCTTTGGTCAGGGCGTTAAATCCAGGATCTATCATTTGGGCGTTTTCTTCTAAGGAGATATTGGCGTTCTTCTCCTTGTTACTCAAAATCCAAGATTCTCTTTCGGTAATGGTCTCATTGCGAAACTCGGTCGTTGCCAACTCGTAACCCCAATCGCGGAAAGCGCCTTCAGTGTACTTCATGATGTTGCCTTTGTGCACCAAAGTCACCTGTTGCTTATTTTTAGGGAGTTGCAAGGCGTGTTTGATGGCACGTCGTACCAAGCGCTGAGAACCCTTTTTGCTGATGGGTTTGATGCCAATGCCTGAGTCTAAAGGAATTCTCTTTTTACCGTGTTCTGGTGTTGCGGGAATAAGCTCGTTGTTGAGGATAGAAATCAGGCGAGCGCCAATTTCATCACCTTGTCGCCACTCAATCCCCAAATAAATATCTTCCGTATTTTCCCGGTAGACAATGACATCAAGTTTTTCTGGATTTTTATGAGGTGAGGGCGTACCTGCATAATAGCGGCAAGGACGTACGCAGGCATAGAGGTCAAAAATTTGCCGCAGTGCTACATTGAGAGACCGGATACCACCCCCGACAGGAGTTGTCAAAGGTCCTTTTATAGCAACACCATACTCTTTAATTGCCGTTTGAGTATCATGTGGTAAATACTGGTATGTACCGTATAATTCACAAGCTTCATCTCCGGCATAAATCTTAAACCAACTTATCTTCCGCTTACCCTTGTATGCCGTTTCCACTGCAGCATCAAGGACTTTCTCGGTAGCGGGCCAAATATCAATCCCCGTGCCGTCACCTCGAATAAAAGGGATAATCGGGTTGTCCGGAACAATTGGCTCTCCATTCTTGAAGGTAATTTTTGCTCCGGTTGTGGGCGGGGTAATTTTGTCGTACATCAAACACTCCTGATGGCTACGCTGCAACATAGTACCCTTTGGGGGATGAACTCAAAGGAGAAAAACTCATGTCTGGAAGGCTAGTAGATTTTGCTGTGTCTTGTTTTGATAGATGTGTGAAGTTTATGAGGCGCAGAGTTTTCTTTCCCCTGTTTGCATCGTGGGCACTCTTGCGTGGGATTTGTTCAAACCGTCGCTATTCTTTAAGCCTAGACGCTTTATTAGTATACTCTTTGAATATATAGCAAACCCAAATCAATTGTGAATTTATTCGTTAAAAGCGTTCTTATTTCGTAGTCACGGATAACCAAAGTAAAGTAATGAGTGGGCATTCTTTGCGATTTCCTGTAAACTACTCTTCGCTATCAGTGCAACGCCCGTCCACAAGACCTGATAGCCAGTAGCTTGTTCACCAACTGCATTCCGCGAGTAATAGCATGACAGACCCATTGATTGTATCAGGCACTCATAGTAACATCGACTCCCTCCGCCAACCGTTGGTCTCTGGGTCTACTAACACCCAACAGCAGGTGATCCCACAATTAGCTAACCTGGGAGATACAGGCTTAGATGTCCTGATGGAATTTTTATTTGGACGTAAAGAAAATCTTGCTACTTGGGTGGATGGAAAAGCATACCAGGTTCTTTATAATTCTGATTCATCCAAGGCAAAAGATTTTTTGCAAGCTTATTTCCCGAATGGGATTGTACCTCTGACATCAGAATGTGGCATTGATTACAGTTCTGTACAACAATTACTTGCAGCTTCTGACTTTCAAGCAGCCGATCGCATGACTCTACAAAAAATGTGTGAACTTACAGGAGGCGCAGCGGTGCAAAGAAAATGGTTATATTTTACTGAAGTCGGAAATTTCCCAGCCACTGACTTAAAGACCATCAACAGCCTGTGGTTAGTCCACTCGGAAGGAAAGTTTGGCTTTACCGTACAGCGAGAAATTTGGTTGAGTCTGGGTAAAAACTGGGAGAATCTTTGGGAAAAAATTGGTTGGAAAAAAGGCAATAACTGGACGCGTTACCCTAACGAGTTCACTTGGGATCTAAGCGCTCCGAGAGGTCATCTACCTTTATCCAACCAACTACGTGGAGTGCGAGTGATTGCTTCTTTACTATCTCACCCTGCTTGGAATTAGTCATTAGTCCTTATTTATTAGTTACAAGGGACAAAAAAGTCAAAGGAGTCAGAATGCAGAATACAGAACTCAGAATGATTACATCTACAAGGACACACAGTTTGAGCTTTGTTATAGTTATTCTGAGTTCTGGTTTTGAGTTCTCCTTAAGGGCAATTGCACTTAAGCAAATTGCTTGATTCGGGATTTTGTTAATTCCCCTGGAGCAAACACCCCATTTTCTGTGATGATTCCTGTAATCAACTGGGCTGGTGTGACATCAAAAGCTGGGTTATAAAATTCTGCCCCAGTTGGTGTAATAATAGTGTCGCCAATTTGGTAGATTTCCTCTGGATTACGCTCCTCAATTGGAATTTCATTACCGTGGGATAAAGAAAAATCAACGGTGGAAAGGGGTGCAGCAACATAGAAAGGAATGTTATGTGCTTTAGCAACGAGTGCTAAACTATACGTACCAATTTTGTTTGCGGTGTCTCCGTTAGCAGCAATTCTATCAGCACCAACAACAACGATATCAATCAAACCCTCCTTCATGCAGTGAGCTGCCATACTGTCAGTAATGAGCGTAACGGGGATGCCTTCTTGGACACATTCCCATGCCGTCAGTTTTGCACCTTGCAAGCGAGGACGAGTTTCGTCCGCGAACACCCGCGCTAAACGCCCTTCTCGAAAAGCAGAACGCACGACACCCAAAGCAGTTCCGTAACCTGCGGTTGCTAATGCTCCAGCGTTACAATGGGTTAGAATTGTGAGTTTTTCTGGAGTTTGAGGTAAGACTTTCAAGCCATTGTCGCCAATCGCATAGCAGGTTTGCAAATCTTCCGCGTTGATAGATCGGGCTGTATTCAGTAGGGTTTGTTTAATGTCTTCTACTGTTCCAAAAGTTTCGTAGGCGGTTTTCAGCATTCGTGAAATTGCCCAAAATAAATTGACTGCTGTCGGACGAGTGGTACGTAGCAGTTGGGCTACTTTGTCCAATTGGTTCAAAAATTGATTGCGATCGCTAGTTTCAATTTCCCGTGCCCCAAGATACATTCCATATGCTGCAGCCACGCCAATTGCAGGTGCACCTCGTACAATCATAGTTTTAATTGCCTGCGCCATATCTGAGCAGCGATGGATTTCTACAAAAGCATACTCGTTAGGTAAACGGGTTTGGTCAATCAGTGAGACCGAGTTGTTATGCCAAATAACGGGATAAACCTGGTTTGTGGAAGAGTTCATGGAATTTAACGTAATGAATTTTTTCAAATTGTAACGTTAGAAATTCTACAGGTTATACCATATTTTTGTATCTGTACATCTCTGGGGTTTTCAGGTGGAACCCTTGTAAATGGGTAAACCCTGAAGAAAGGAATTCTTTAGAAAACAGCTTACTTTAGGCTAAAATCCTATATTTTGAGCTTTCGGCGATGGGAGTTATAATGTTTATATTAAAATATATAGAATTTTGTTAAAAAAATCACATATTTTTTTTCAAAAATTAACTATTTTGTCATCAATTGATAACAATGCCACTTCATTTTAGACAATGAATACTTGACTATCAAGTTTTGCAATTAACAAAAAGCCTGATAGTCGCTCCTATTTTTTACTCTGTGATATTGAGCAATTGTTTGCGGGTGCGGCTTTTAATCACTTTCGCCGGGACTCCCACAGCAACTGAGAACGGAGGAATATCTTTGGTTACAACTGCTCCTGCACCAATAACACTACCCTCACCGATAGTGACTCCGTCTAAGACTACGACACCATGTCCTAGCCAGCAGTCATCCTCTATCACAATTCCTTTGCAGGTAATACCTTGATATTTAATTGGCTCAATGGGGTCTACAAAATTATGATTATTTGCATATATTCCAGCATTTGCTGCGATCAGACACCGTTTACCTATTTTAATGTCTCCAGGTCCAGCGATACAAACGCCAGGACCAATGAAGGTCTCTTGATCAATCTCTATATATGAATCCTCCAAACACCCAATACTAACATTACGCTCAATGGCTACTTTATCGTTTAAATATATTCTATTGTTTTCGTGTCCTCGTGCATCTATACGAGCACCTTTAAAAAGAAACACTCCATCACCTACTTCAATACAAGAAGCTTTTATAAATTCAACACCCTCTTGAATAAAAACTGTTTTACCCATACGGGCAAAAAGACTTCGGTAGAGTATATTACGCAATTTTGGACCTAAAAGAATTGTGGGTAGAGCGCCTACTAAACTAAGAAATAAAAGTTCTTGAAAGCGCTGTGATTTTGAGAATAATTGCTCTATCTTCATAATAAATACATTATCCTTGTGTAAAGTTTATTGACAAGTATTGAGTTGGCATGGTGTGATTGAAAACCGTATTTCCTGACTTTGCGTTTCCACTCTTAGTGATAATTTATCATTGCATTGAGCAAATTGAGAGGTACATGAAAAACTCCTCATACTTGCTTCATATTTGAATTTGAGTTATGTGGAAACTCTTGAGTACAGGTACTGTAAAATACTCAAGTTAGATGCACAATATATACTTTTTTGGCGCTACACAATTTATGTTGTGTAGATTTACAAGACCAACTTGTAATAGTTTTATATTAGGTAGATAAACAAGTAGTATTTTCTCTGAGTTAGTTCAAAAGCCTTACATTAACTTTGTGGAAGTATAAACCATCAAACCGTCTAAATAGGCTAATGTTTTCTTTCTCAGAGAATGTAAAAATAAGGATTTTTACATCATTCCCCATAGAATTATTTTCTTTGAGGTTAGTTCCTGCTGATAACTGGTAATTTTTACCTAAGAACTACAGTTAAATCAACTGTTTCTTCAACACAACTTTTTCCTGCTATTTCCCACCTGTAGGATAAATTGATTTTCCACTTACCTACGTAAAAATACAATTGTTGTTGAATTTCTCTTGGTATTTTTATTCAAGTGCAACTAATAAATATTAAGGTGGAGTGTCTCCAACTTCTGCCATGACGTTAAAATTAACCATCGGTGCAAACAAGTAAGCACTTCCGCGATTACTATAACGGCTTTGCTGAAGCCAGTTTTTGGAGTGTGCTACTTTTCTCATGTTGCACGCAGATAATTTACTCACTAACTAGATGACGCTTGTAATGATACGGCTTTTTCTCAACCACCTCATTTATAAATTTATGATCTGCCGAATAGCATCAGACCACAGACGTATATTAAAACAGTGAACAGTGAACAGTAAACAAGGGGTGGACGAGTCCGTTTCCTACCAGATAACTGATAACTGATAACAAGTTGATTGTAAACTCAATGCTTAACCTAACTTTCACTTAGATCGCTTAACCTGATAAACGTGTGTTTATCTGAGCAAACATATGACATCACCACCACAGTTACTGACCGATCCGTTTGTGCAACTACCTACAGCAACTTCAGTGCGAGTCGTGTGGTTTACCGAGTTTGCTGGTTATGGACACATAGTTACCTACGGTGAGAATTTAGCACAAACTGCTATTGCCACAACTACCCAACTCAGGCGCACACGCGAAGACCAAAATTCACGCTTAGAAAACCAAACTCAAGACGGACAGGTTTATCAACATCCTGTCCAGCGTGATATTTGGCGACACGAGGCTGAGATTACTAATTTGACTCGTGACACGCGAGTTTCTTACCGTGTCACGAGTGTGCGGGAAGATGGCGAAAGCGTTAGTAGCAATATGTTTACCCTTGCATCCAAACCTAGTCCTGGTAAACCACTGAAAATTCTGCTAACTTCTGACCATCAAATCAAGCCAATGGTTGCAGCCAATTTGCAAAAGGTGGTGGAGACAGTTGGACGAGTCGATGCGGTTTGGTTCGCTGGTGATTTGGTCAATACTCCTGATCGCGCCTCAGAATGGTTTGATGATCATCGTGGCGGTGCTTTCTTTCCTTGTTTGCAAGGTCGTGCTAACTATGAAATGAACAGCAACGGAGTCAAGACAATCTATACAGGCGGTGAAATCATTCAATATGCGCCGATGTTTACTTGCATTGGTAACCATGAGATTATGGGACGTCGTGATCATGGAAGTCTAGATGATGAATTTGATGCTACGATTCCTCGTACAGTTGCTCTTAAGTTGTATGGACAAGAATCCTTAAAAGATAATTCTTTTAATACTGATACTTATGAAGAGATTTTCACTTTACCACAAAGTCAGGAAGGTGGAAAAACTTACTACGCAGTCAGCTTTGGTGATGTACGTTTGGTCGTACTGTATGCGACAAATATGTGGCGGACTCCTAACTTGGATGCAGAGGCTAGAGGTAGATATCGAGAACGGGAAAAAGACTTCAATACCCCAGAGAATTGGGGTTACGGACAACATATTTATGAACCAATTGCCAAAGGCAGTACGCAGTACAATTGGCTAGTGCAAGAACTCAACACTCCTGAGTTTCAGCAAGCAAAGTACAAGGTGGTGATGTTACATCATCCGCCCCATACATTGGGTGGTAACATAGTCCCAGCATATACAAATCCTGTACAAATTATCGAACGCGATGTTGATGGCGACATCAAGGCAATCCGTTACGAGTACCCCAAAGATGCAGATTACCTGATCCGTGATGTTGTGCCTTTACTTGAAGCAGCGGGTGTGCAGTTAGTATTTTATGGGCATTCTCATTTGTGGAATCGCTTTTGTAGTCAGTCGGGAATGCACTTTTTAGAAACCTCTAATGTTGGTAACTCTTACGGTGCTGCTTGGGGTGACAACAAGCGAGAAGTGCCTGTTGGTTATAAAGAGGATTACACTGAACTTGGTGATCCATATGGTTTAGAACCTGTGGTGCCTACAATTGTCCCGTTGTTAGGCGAGGATGGTAAACCAATGCCTTACATTGCAAGTAATGACATCACAGTGTTTAGTATCTTTGATACAGGTACGGCTACAGTGAGTAGCTATCGTTTTGATGTACGTAAACCGGATTCAGAGGTTATGAAGTTTGATGAGTTTCGGTTGAAATAAGGAACATTCCACGATGGCGATCGCCTGGTAGCATCGTATGCAAATGATTTTTCTGTACTAAGTGCGATAAGCCGGAGGACTTCGGCGTGAGCGCTCAGTCGAAGGTTTGACGCTACGCGTATCGCCATCGCCCAGAACTAGTACTCGATATTAAGTATTCAAACAACTATAGTGGATATAACTACAATCGACTTTTTTTAAATAATTTGTGAACTTTTTCATTGGTTGCGCTGTTTGGTCATATAAAGGTTGGATAGGCGAACTTTACCCTCAAGGGACTCGCCAAAGTGATTTTTTGCAACTCTACAGCCGACGCTTCACGACTGTAGAGGGTAACACCACGTTCTACGCTGTGCCTAATCAAGAGACAGTCACTCGTTGGGCGACACAAACACCCGAAAATTTTGAATTTTGTCTCAAATTACCGCGAGATATTACCCACAATGGAAGATTGCAACCTCATATTCCTGACACTTTAAAATTTTTGGAAGGGATGCGTCCTTTAGGTAAACGTCTTGGACCAGTTTTTGCTCAGTTACACCCCAGTTATGCCCCTACACTGATTGATGATCTAAGCGCATTTTTGGAAGCTTTGCAGCAAACCGGCGTTCGTTTGGCGTTAGAAGTTCGGCATCAAGACTGGTTTACTGAACCATTAGCTAGTGAGTTGACAGCACTTTTAGAAAGGCTTGGTGTTGGTAGGGTACTGCTAGACTCACGTCCTATCTACACTGGAGATGATGATCCACAACTACAATCTGAACGTCGTAAACCCAAAGTTCCTGTACAATTTAGCGTGACAGCGCCTTTTAGTTTGATTCGCTTTATTTCTCATCCCAACTTACCAGTGAATCAGCCTTTTATGGAAGAGTGGGTGACTCAGATTAAGCAGTGGTTGCAGCAGGGAAGGCAAATTTATTTTTTTGTTCATTGTCCTGTGGAAGAGCGATCGCCTACTACAGCACGTCATTTTCAAAAGTTATTGGAACACAGTGGTGCAACAGTTCCTCCTCTTCCTTGGAATATCCTGGAAAATCCCCCGAATCAACTCAGTTTGTGGTGAACGTACTGTGGTAATTTGAGTAGAAGAGCCAAAGGAGGGTTATACCAATTCAAAATTCAAAATTCAAAGTTCAAAATGAAGAAACCCAGACAGAACATGGGTTTGAGAATGTATATCTGTCATATCCTTTTGTAAAATTGGTATTATATGAGTCGTCTTTTTTATGAGAATTCCGTTTCATATAAAGGTTATCTCATCATTCCGTTTGTCTTTGGTATAATTGATAGTCACGAGATTTCTTCCTATAAACTCTTATCAGAAGTTGCGAATCAAAGTCAATTTCACAAAGCAGAAAATCCAGCCGAAATCTATGGCAGTAGTATAGAGAATATTATTAATATTGCCAAAGAACATATTGACGAATATTCAGATTTTATCAGTGATCGCGATAGTTTTAAATTTCGCTACGTTTATCGCAACAACTTAATTATCGTCTTTCAAGAGGCTGGAAGATATTTTTATGATCATTATCCTCCAGACTCACTGAATAATATTGCAGCACCAAAGTTATTCTCATCAGAATACGATTGCTTGAGTTGGATTAAACAAGGTATGGATGGATTGCACACACGCTAAACTTATATTTTGCACCGGATAAAATAAATGTCACAGTTATTACATATTATTTGATTCCGTTCTCGTCCGCCTAGGACTGTAAGTCCCCGGCTCATAGGCTAAGTCCATTAAAATGGACTGGAACCAGATATGATTTTTGAGTAAATTTAAACACTATTTAATATATAGCGCTTTGATATGAATAGACCACAAATCGTAGGGTGGGCATTGCTCAGAAAAGATATCTAATGGACATTTGAGATCTTAGTGAGCAATGCCCACCTTACAAAAAACCACTGTAAGCATTGGTGGTTTACAAAGTAATGGTGCAAGATATCAGTAAAGATAAAATGGCTCTTCACGAGTTTTGCCCTAGTTATCCGGAATTAGCAAGGGCGCAAGTGTTAGTATCTTTAACAAGCGCGTAAGGAGAAAGAACGATGACTGTATTGTTAGCCGTCAAGGTGAGCTTGACTATCCCAAATCATCGAACACAAGGCGCAGAGATTATCGTTCAGTCCTTTGTATCGTAGGAATGAAACTCAAAAATCCTCTGTGCGCCTTGTGCAAAACAAGTAGCACACATTGAGGAAATTTAAATGAATTTAGATTCTTTGGGCTGGAGCAATTTTTTTGCTAACAGCTTTGAACCCTATCGCCAAGAAGGATTTATTGTTGGTAGGGTAGCCATTGAACATAGAAAGACATACATCCTTTACAGCGAATATGGAGAACTGTCAGCAGAAGTGACAGGTAAACTGCGGTATCAGGCTTCCCAAACCAAACATTTTCCTGCAGTAGGGGATTGGGTTGTTATCCGTGCAAGAGATTCCGAAAAGCAAGCAACTATCCACGAGATTTTGCCCAGGAAAAGCAAATTTTCCCGCAAAATAGCAGGTGCGAAAACAGAAGAACAAATCGTTGCAACTAACGTTGATACTGTTTTCTTAGTCTCTGGATTAGATGGAGATTTCAACCCCAGAAGAATTGAGCGCTATCTTATTCTGGCTTGGGATAGCGGTGCAAATCCGGTGATTGTCTTAAATAAGGCGGACTTGTGTGACAGTGTTGAAAAGTGTTTGGCGCAAGTGGAGGCGATTGCCTACGGCATACCCATCGTAGTTTTAAGCGCTACCAACCATCAAGGATTCAATGCCTTAAAGCCACACCTCCAACCTGGACAAACGGTTGCTTTATTAGGATCGTCTGGCGTTGGCAAATCTACCATCACTAATCAACTCATCGGAACAGCTGTTCAAACTGTTCAATCAGTGCGACACAGTGATGACCGAGGTAAACACACAACTACTCATCGAGAGTTAATTGTACTGCCAACGGGTGGCTTAATTATGGATACCCCAGGAATGAGGGAAATCCAAATTTGGGCGGGTGACGAAAGTTTACAGGAAACATTTGCAGATATTGAAACACTAGCACAGCAGTGTCACTTCCGAAATTGCCAGCACAACTGTGAACCTGGTTGCACAGTACAGCAGGCGTTGGACGAAGGTAGACTCGACTACCAAAGATTTCTAAACTACCAAAAGCTGCAAAAGGAACTCAACTATCTTGCCCGTAAACAAGATGAAAGACTCAACTTAGCTGAAAAAGAAAAATGGAAGAAAATTCATAAGGCTATGCGAAATCACAACAAGCGTTAGATAAATCTGAAGTAGCTACTGTCAAGACTCAAATCTGAAACACCTGGTACAATTGCAATCAGTTCATTCAATTGACTATCAGGTTTTTTCAGGTTGATAGTTATTCCATTTGGTAAGCCAGCAGGAGATGATCCCAAGATATAGTCAGATGCTGTTCCTACAAGCTGGATTATATCCTCATTTGGGTTAAAGTCAGCAATCAGAGCGTAGTCCTTCTCCCCAGTGGTGAATTTGTTACCGTCATCATAGTAAACCGAGAAGGTACCAGCAGCATTCCGCCCTCCAAGGTTGAATGTATCTCTCCCTTCCCCTCCAATGAGGGTATCTATTTCATTGACTCCATAGCTACCACCAGAACTACCACTCGGTATGTATCCAGCGCCAGTGAGAATATCATTCCCTTTTCCACCGACAAGAATATCATTCCCGCGTCCACTGTTGAGAATATCATTTCCATTACCACCTAAAAGGATATCATTGCCACCGCCATCCTTGTAACTTCCATCGTATAAGATGTCATTTCCATTACCACCAATCAGGATATCATTGCCGAACCCACCATCTAATCTGTCGTTACCGTCGCCGCCATCTAAATAGTCATCACCAGACAAACCTATAATTCGATCATTGCCATCACCACCAAACAGGAAATCCTTACCCAGTGAGCCAAATAACTGGTCGTCGCCTTTACCCCCATACAGTAAATTTACGCTCTTTGAGTCTCCTCCGTAACCTGGGGCATATGGTACTTTGCTAAGTCCAGCATATAGAATATCGTTACCGTCATTGCCTATAAGTAGGTCGTTACCCTCTTTACCTTCCAAAAAGTCGTCACCAGCAAGACCGATCAAAACGTCGTTTCCTAAATTACCATAAATGAAATCATTGTCTTGCGTTCCCTTTAAATAATCGTTCCCTGTTGCACCGTTGATAACTACCATAGAACACCTTTTCTAGGAATCAGTTGGAGTGGTGATGCTTATAAAGCTGTTTTATTATATATGTAACAAATAATACATGCAAATCACATGTCTTTATTTTTGTTACGAAAACAATCCTTGGTGCTTATCCAGAGTGACGAAAAAAGGGTGGAATTTGACAAGTCTTTCAAACATCGCATAGCAGCAAGTTCCTGTGTCGTTATTTTCCCTTACATTTCTATTCATAGCGCAGATATTGTGGAGTGATCTGCTGACAGGGTGACACAGAAAATTATACTAATTTGAAAAAAGAATGCGACAGATGGATTGTTGAAACTCTTAAGAGCAATCAATCGCTTGGTGTTGAACCAGAAGCCTAATATTTTTGGACTGTGGTTTATATCAAGTTCGCTTAATTGCTTATAAATCCCGAAGAACCCCACCCCGGTTTTGTCTGACGCCAAAACCTCCCCTCCCCTTGCTAAGGGGAGGGGATTGAGGGGAGGGGTTCGGTGCAGCTTGGTAATGATAAGTCTTTAACCGAACCTGATATTACAGGTGCGTAGACGCTTTCTCGGCTTGTCGCTACTGCATCGCTTCTCCAGTCGATACAACAGCTACAAAATGTTTTGCCAGTTAGCTTCAGATGATAAAACTATGAACCTGTATGAAAAATCCTATGTCCTAACCATCCCAAACTCAAGCCTAGATTAGAAGTGCCAGCCAAAATCAGAAAGGTATGAATCTTGCTAAAGGATTCTTGTAATTTTCTTGCAATCGAAGCCACAAACCAAGCCCAAACCACAACCCAAAACAAAGTCCTAGCCCAAAACAAAGTCCCAGCAACAGCCACAGCCCAAACCCAAGCAGCCCAAGTCAAAGTCACAGCAACAGCCACAGCCCACCAAACAAAAGCCCAAACAAAAGCCCAAGTACAAACCACCCAAAATAACGGAGCCTTAGAGAGAAAGAAAGCCAAGCAGTAGCCTATAAATATGTAAATAAACAATATACCAACCAACCTTACCCAAGGAATAATTCTAGGTGATTTAGTAGCTGGTTTTGACTTTGACTCGTCGAATTGGCGACGAACTACTTCTGTTTTATGAACTGGCTCATACCAAGTTACGTTCTGTTGTAGTAGCGCTTTAGGGGAGATTGCTTCGTTCCACTTCGTTTCACTCGCAATGACAGGTGATACCTTTGATTGCAACTTGATATCAACTAAAGGTGGAGGCACTGCTTTTGGTGCTTTTAGCATTGTCAACCATGCCTGCATTGACTGAGGGCGGTCGTTTGCCTCCAGCGCCATACCCTTGAGAATTGCTTGATTTAATTGATCGCTAATGCTTGGATTAATTTGTTTAGGTGATTTTAGAGAAGCATTATCGAGCTTGCGAGCCAAAGAGGTTGTTGGACGCTGACCTGTCACTGCATAATAGAGTGTAGCAGCCAGACAGTAAACATCGACAGTTGGCTCCCGACTACCTCTGACCTTCTGCTCATATGGCGCAAAGGCTTCATGACCATGCTTGTTAGTTGAACTAATAGTTGAGGGAACTACTTGTTTGGCAATTCCAAAGTCAATTAAAACCGCTCTGCCATTTCTCTGCAACATGATATTTCCAGGGTGGGCATCTCGGTGTACTAACCCTGCTTGATGCACTACGCTCAAAGCTTCCCCAATTTGGCAGATGCAAGGTAAGATCTCCGCTTCTGTTAAAGCTCCTCTACGCCTCACCGCTTCAAACAAATTTTCTCCCTCAACAAATTCCATTACCAAGCAGTGGATTGCACCTTCCTTAAACAGCTCAATCACTCCCACAATGTGAGGATGGGAGTCTTGAGATAAGCGTGCCAGTGTCCGCCCTTCTTTGATAAATCGCTCTATGTACTTGTGATACTCAGGATCATGGCTAAGATGTTCATTGGGTGTTTTAATAACAACCGTCTGGTTTAGATCAGCATGCAATGCCTTATAAGTAATCCCGAATCCCCCGTGTCCCAGGATTTTTTCAATGACATATTTGCCACCCTGCAAGCGTTGTCCTGCTGTCCAAGGCATGAACACCTCTAAGTCTGAAAAAATACTTAAAAAATTACTTTAATGCCAGCACCCTGATGAAAGTTTAGCTCATTCTACGGTGTTTTGGTAGATGAGGGACCGGGAGACAGTGACGGTGGGCTTGTGGGCGGAGATGGTTTGAAAATAACAATCAAAGCAGCAATGCCTGAGAGTAAGGTTCCAATCGCGGCGATCGCAGCTATGATATGCGTCCAATTGATTTTTTTCTCCCGATTTAAGTTGGTGTTAGGAACTACAGTAGATTCAGGCTGGGGAGTTTCTCCTGTTAACCCTAAAGAATCGAGCCATTCGCGCATCGATTGGGGACGCTTTTTGGAATCTAGGTTCATCCCCGTCAAAATTGCTTGGTTTGTGCGATCGCTAATCTGAGGATTGAATTCTTTTGGAGACACTAAATGCTCACCATCCACTTTGCGCTTTACCGCATTGACAGGTGTTATCCCCGTCAGAAGTTTATAGAGCGTAGCTGCCAGTGAATAAATATCGCTATACGCACGAGCTATAGTACCTTTAGCGTAAAGCTCAGGGGGCGTAAATCCATCAGAAGTTTCCTTGGTTCGGCTTGTGGTTAAGATATGGTCAAAATCTAGAGCTAGATCAAAATCGATTAACACGGCTTCTGACTGCCTTTCTCGGTTCCCCAACAAGATATTTCCCGGATGCACATCCCGATGAATCAGTCCATTTTGATGTACAACTATCAGCGCTTCCCCAATTTGCTTAATGTAACCTAGTGCTTCTTGTTCCGAAAGTATTGGTGGACGGAGGTCAGCCAAACTCACCCCATCCACATATTCCATTAGCAGACACCAATGCTCTCCTTCCTTAAAGGGTTCTGCAATCTGTACAATATGCTTGTGCTTACATCGAGTAAGTTTTACCGCCTCTTGCCAAAACATCGTCTCCAGCCGTTCGCGTTCCTGCTGGGTAAGCGATTTGAGTAGGTCATCATTTAAGGTTTTAATGACTAGGCGATCACTCTTGCTATTTTTGACTAAATAAGTGATGCCAAAGCGTCCTCTTCCCAACTCTTTTTCAATGGTGTATTTTCCACCTTGTAAGCGATCGCCTGCTACCCAAGCCACATTTGCAACTCCCAAAATATCTGCATAAATTATACCAATGATATTTTTATGATCAGATAATTCACTGGCATTATGATATTTTTGTCACAAAAAATCGATGCTCTGCCAACACGCTTTTAGAACTTAGTCACTGTGACATTAACACCAGATTCGAGTTTTGGAACCTTGAAATACTCAAACTGCTCTGTAGGTTGAGAAGTCTGGTTGATTTGATCAGCTTGTTTATTTGTTTCGTCTAAACATTGTTTGAAGGTATTGCCAGGAGATTTGATCAGCTCAAGCGGGTTAATCTTTTTGCATAGTGACTCGCGTACTACCCCGATTGAGTCAGAAACTTTTCTGAGATTGTTAGTTTGGTCTGTGACAGTAACTGTTCCACTATTAATCGTAGCTGGTTGAGTCACAAGAGCTGCAGCCTGACCGTTGTAAGTTACGGCAGGAGACACATTTTCTTCGTTGGCTAAGGCAGGATGAGCTACAACGCTTGTGCTCATTATTACAAAAAACGCCGTCAGTAAGCGTTTCATGACAGTATGTGCTCGACACTCACAAAAACTACATAAACATGATGACACAATCCAAACAAAAAAGTTCCAGACAGGTAAAAACCTGTGTCAGCAGCTTTGGTGAACCACGTTATTGATCATTCCATAACTCTAGCTGCCCGTAGACATTGATATTAAATGTAAATTGAATACTGATATAGTCTTTTGTATATCCTGTGGGAAAAGGAGCAAAAGGTACTGCTCGGCTCACAGCATTCTGTGCTGCCTCATCAGTCATGGTTGATCCAGAACCTTGTACAACCTGGAGATTGCTTACCAAACCTCCTCGGCTTACGATAAAGTTGAGTACTGTCCGTTGGGAAGATTGGGTGAGTCCGGGTATCCACTGCTGCTTTACTTTCTCTTGTAATTGTTGCATGTAAGCGCCCATGTCTACATCTTGGCGAGCATCAATACCTTGTGTCCCTGGATTGAGGCGGTTGGAATTGGGCAGCGCTGCTAAATTATTGGTTCCGAAATCACGACTCGATACACTCATTGAACCACCCAAACGGCTTGCTCCACCTGATTTTGAAGATGTTTGAGAACGAGACAGTTTTCGTGGTGATGTTGTTGACTGACTTTGAGAACGCGATGGTGATATACGCTGTGTTCCTGGGGATACTTGGGAATTGGTTCTATTCTCAAACTCTTCAAGAGGGGATTTTGCAGCAAGCCGACTCCTATTTTCCGGACGAGTTAAAGGTACTAGTGGTGTCGTTTCAGGTGTAAGAACTGTTTGTTGAGGTTTGAGTGCTAATGGTTTGGTGGTAGGTGTAACTAATGTTGGGGAAGGTAATGGTTCTGGTGGAATCGTCTGTGGTGTAACAACTGTTTGCCGAGGTTTGAGTGCAAGTGGTTTAGGTTTTGGTGCAACTATGCTTGGCAAAGGTTCCGGTTCTAGTGGTGTCGTTTCAGGTGTAACAACTGTTTGCTGAGGTTTGAGTGCGAGTGGTTTGGTGGGTGCAAATGTGCTTGGGAAAGGTTCGGGTTCTAGTGGTTGAGGGGTAGGAACAACCGTCCTTTGTCGCAGTTTGAGTGCGAGTGGTTTGGTGGTGGGTGCAACTGCTGTAGGTAATGGTGATGGTTTTGGTGGAATCGTTTCAGGTGTAACTGTTCTTTGTCGCAGTTTGAGTGCGAGTGGTTTGGTGCTAGGTGCAATCGCTGTTGGCAAAGGTTCGGGTTCTGGTGGAATGGTTTCAGGTGTAACTGTCCTTTGTCGCAGTTTGAGTGCGAGTGGTTTGGTGGTGGGTGCTGCTGTAGGTGATGGTGATGGTTCTGGTGGAATCGTCTCAGGTGTAACTACTGTTGACTTTGGTGGTGCAAGTGGTTTATTGACAGGAGCAATCGCTATTTTCTGAGGTTTGGCTTGCAGTTTTTGAGGAGGTGGATTTGATGATACTGTTTTTTGTTGTGTCTGTTGTGGAAGTAATATTTCAGAGGGTTCAGAACCACTCTTAGTTTTGGGTGTAGCTGTTTGTGTTGGTAACTCAGCAGAAATAGGTTTTCCAGGTTTTGCTTTTCCACCTGCAACAGAATTTTTGGCAGCCTGTTGTGAAGTTTCCGGGGGCGTCTTTGTCTGATTCGGAGGAACTTGAATGAACTCAATTGGTATTGTTTTGGAGAGTTCTTGCTTAGGCGCAAAAGCCCGAAGCCAAAAATCACTTCCAAGAAAGAGAACAGAGTGCAGCAGGATGGAAGCAACTAGATAGAAGATGAGATTTTGTGGGCGATTTTCTGGGCGATCGCCTTTGAGGGCGTGATGCTTTGCGCCATCACTTCTGTTGCGCTGTGAAGCATGAGACTTAGCCATGTTATTGTGCTTTCTTCCTAACAGCAGCCTCAACAAGTCTTATTTAACAGTGTTGGTGTAGTGACTGGCAAACATCAGCACTTTGAGCCTGTGTGCTGGCAATCTTTGATTTTAAAGATTTACCATCTACATTAATCGGCAGGATAGCATGAACCAGCGGCTATTCCCTGTCGAATCATAGCATCAATTTCAGTTCATTCCACCTGGGCTGTGAAAAGTTAAGACAGCGTATTTTTATCAATAAGTATTATTGCTTAACACTTTCTTTGCTAATGCTGAGTTTCAACCTCATCCCGGCTTTATACTCTAAGCGGCTAAGACCTTGACTTTTTTAAAAGATTGAAAATTGAGAGCCAACAAGCTATCTAGCTTTTCCTTTTGATTAGTGTTGGCAGTGGCAATACAGTTGGCGATCGCTAACTTAAAGTCCGAAAAATCTGAATAATATTTTGAGTATAAGCATTCATTTCTAACAAAGCGCCAAAGGCGTTCAATTAAGTTGAGTTGTGGTGAATAAGAAGGAAGGTACAATAGTTCTATACCTAGTTCTTTAGCATAACCTTGGACAAGTTGACACTTTTGATACCTGGCATTATCCAAAATAATTGTTACAGGTATATTCAATCCTAAATTAGCGAGTTTAAACAGTAGCTGACAAAGACTTTCCGAATTAATATAAGTTTCATTAGTTACTGTAATGATTTCTTTGCTGATTGCATTTACTGCTCCTAAAACATTAAAACGCTTCCGTCCGGATGGCGAACAAATAAATGTTCTAGTCAAACACCACAAAAAACCTAAGTATGCCCGGTGTACAAAATGTGCTGCATCTACAAAAAATACGGCTTTTTCCAGGGCTGAAGCTAACTTGAGTAATGGCTCAAGCTGTTCCTCTCTATAGGTTTCCTGTTCAGCTATCTTTTTTTCTTCTACAGTCTTTCCCGGAATAAACCCCACTTTTAAACAGCGCAACCCGAGCCTTTTTAAAAATGCTCTAATCTGTGTAGGACTACGCTTAATACCAGTCAATCTCTCAATCACTGCACTTGCTTCTGCCACCGTGGAAACCGGGTGACTTTCAAAGTATTCTTTGAAACTATCAGCATGTTGGTTCAGATGGCTTGGTTGTCCTTGATAACCTAAGTTTTTCAGCCCCTCTACCCCTCCAGATTGATATTGCCTGATATATTTAGTTAGCGTCGTCTTCGATATTTGACACAAACGACAAATTTCTTTATGTGTTATTCCCTGACTTTTGAGGTACAGAACTTCCATTTTTTTCTGTACCTTTGGATGGGGATGATGATAACGTTCATAGTGCAGATGAGAGATTTCTTCTGGCGTAAAGTCAATTTGGAGCATAAATAACAAAGAAAACGCTTCGGGCGCAAAGCGCTCCCAATAGAGCGATTCCCTTCGGGATAGCTTCGCTTCACGCACTTACGTGACCCTTGTCTATAATACTCACTCGTCGCCGCACACTAAAGTCTATTTCCTAACCGTGCTTAGTATAACTGGATATTCAGTCCCAAAAATATTATTAGCAAAAAAGTAGATACCTAAATTATTTAATTCATATCCTAAACGGGCATTGACGATCGCCCAAGGACCTTGTTTGTACTGATTCGCATCATTAAGATACGTTGTCCCCGATCCCTGCAGTTCTAACCTGGCAAATATGCCTGTGGGTGCGCGGTATTGCAAGGCTAGATTGTAGGTAAAATCTGGTACATAAGAAGGCCTGTTCCCATTAAAGTTTTGACCTGTAAAGGGGTTGGTGTATTTGGTAAATTCAGCATCGCTAAAGCCAAATCCAGCGCTCACAGTCAATCTATCTATCGGAGTTGCTTGGGCCTCCAGTTCAAAGCCAGTAATACTGACATCACCATTGGCAACGTCTGCAAACAAGCCTGAGGCAGGATTAGGTACAGGCACCTGAAAGTTCTGCACTGGATTATGAAATACAGCCAAATTGACATTTAATCGGTCATCCAACCAAGAAGATTTCAAACCCACTTCGTAATTCCAAGATTTTTCTGCCTCATATGTCAACTCTTGCGGATTTACGCCTCGATAATTCACCCCAGGCGGTCTGTATCCTCTAGCGACAGAGCCATACACCATAATCTTGGGATTCAAGCGATATTCTGCAACAAAACGTGGTAAAAGTATATCTGCGTCTTTCTCGATATCATTAATTTGCCCACTGGAGGTAGGAGCGGAACCATTGGCTGGGATAAAAGTATCCTGTCTGTTGTCCAAGTAGCTATTAAAAGATTCATATCGCAACCCTGCAGTCAGCGTCAGAGCATCAATGGGTGTATAACTAGCTTGAGCAAAAACAGCCTTGGTAGTTTCGTTAATTGCAGCGCTTGTCTGATTGCGTCCGGGGATACGGGTGAAACCGAACTGCTGATAATATGCTGGTGCGTCAGCCCCGTATCTCACACCATCTGCACCTACGTTAAAATCTCTAGATTCAAAATAACCTCCAAACAACCACTGGAAACTCTTTGCCTCTTCAGGAGATTGCAGGCGAATTTCTTGGCTAAACACCGTTGAATCTACAGCACCGATTTGTGTAATAATATCGCGTATTGTTAAGTCGGCTTCATTTTCAAACTTCCAGTCGGAGAAACGCCGAGCAGTAATTGAAGTTAAACGAAAGTCTGGCTGTTTGTAGACGACTCTTAGTGATTGAGTATCAGAATTGAGGTCACTAAAACCATCGAAGTTTTGCTGTATCTTATAGGGGTCTCGCTGTCCAAAAAAAACATAAGCGGGAGCGCCATCTCGATAATTATCAACTGAAGCATTAAAAGAAACCTCCAAATCCTTTGAGGGAGTCCAAAGCACTTGAGCGCGACCAGTTTCTCCGGATTGGTAATCTATATCTTTATTTGTAAAAGTATTTTGTACATAACCGTCTCGCGAGCCATATTTACCTGAGAGGCGGAAAAACAGTTTATCCTCGATTAGAGGTCCACTAATACCACCCCGGAGATCGAGAGTGTCATAATTACCGTAACTAGCGCTACCGTTAAATTCAAATTTGTCAGTAGGCTTTCGAGTGATAATATTAACCACGCCCGCTTCGGCGTTTCTGCCATAAAGGGTAGATTGAGGACCCCGCAGCACTTCCACTCGTTCAATATCGGGTTGGTCTACATTCAAGAAATCAGCGTAATCATAGGGAACATCATCTACATAGAACGCTACTGGATCTCTAGAGAGAAAGTTAAAGTTACTTAAACCCCGAATGCTGTATAGAATAAAGTTGCGGCTGCTGGGGGTGAAGGTAGCAAAATTTGGCGTCTTGGCAGAAATACCACTTACTGAAGTGATGTCAGCATCTTCAATTTCTTGTCTTGGAATGGCGGTAATACTGATAGGAACATCCTGCACATTTTCTGGTCGCTTTTCTGCCGTGACAAGGAGTTCAATTGCTGGCTCTGATTCAGTCGTCAAGCTGAGAATCAAACCTTGCTGACTTTGAACCACCTTGCCGACAGGTGTCTTGTCAATACCAGTTACAGTCACCCGCACGCTGTTGGCATCAACAGCAGTCACACTCACAGCAGCAATACCCGCGCTTGGATTTTCCTGACGAAACTCTTTGCCTTGTGGTAACTGCAACTGAGCATTAGAAATATTAACAATCAGGCTATTTCCTTGAGTGGAGGTAGAACCAGCAAGTGCCTTACCTCCAGCAGTTTTGAGGATGACATTAATGCCATCAGCTGTTGAATCAAGTTGTACACCTGTTATCTGAATCGGGGATTGTGACTGGAAATCAAACGTTGGAGATTGAGACAGCCACTCTTTAATGGTGGTAGCAGGTAGAGGAATTTCGCTGAGTCGATTAATTTTGGTTATGGGAGATTTGGAGTTGGAAGTATTGGGTTGGACAGTCTTCTGTTGCACCTCGTCAGCCTTGGCAGGGAAAGCTACAAAGACTGATGCTGTCAAACTCAACCACATCCAATGAAATAATTTGTGTTGCTTCACCGAAATCCCTCACATCCTTAAAAGCTAGACTGCACCCAGTAGACAGTCGAAAAATTAATGTACGTCTAGCAGGTGCTTGTGTCAAAAGACAAGCTGTCAAACTTTATTCTCAATTGGCTCAATGGTTAACAATGAAGCTAGAGAACTTAAGGCTGGTGTGCGTCAACCCATCAACTCTCATCAAAAACCATGCGTCATGAACAATCCTGATAAAGTAGTTCAATAATGGGAAAATCAACAGTTCCAAGCAAAAACCGACTGCTGATTTGGCAGCCGCTGTTGGTACGCGACTTCCTACTCCTGTTCCTCGGTGAAAGTGTTTCGCTCCTAGGCGATCAATTTTACTTAGTGGCATTGCCCTGGTTGACTATCCAACTAACGCACTCTCCCGTGATTTTGGGCGTAGGGCAAGTGCATAAGTTGATTTTAATTACAGCTATCAACAATACAGCAGGTTATCAATAGGGCGATTGCCCAAAGGGCAGACGCAATCATGCGTATCACGCATCTATATAAATAAATCACTAACACTACCAAAATGAGGACACAACTATGACCGAACAAATCAATGAGCCGAATAACTTTGAACTCCACGCCAAAGACACACAGATCAGCTACTCGACAACTAGTTTCATCGGTGAGGCGCAGTTCACTTATAACACTCACAACCTCAGCCGGCAATTCAGAGGGGAGGAAATCAGCACCCTAGATACCGCGATTGGTAAGCTAGTTACAGTACTCGTCGAACCTGACGCTGATACAGGGAAGGAAGTCCGGCTGACTCTGCTAGTACCAACTATTAATCTGCCATCTAGTCAACAGAACCCCATTCAGACCGAGGCGATTTTGACCACCAAGCGCACTCCCAAACGCGGCGGTTCTCCTATCCTTGAAGGTCAGCTACAAACTTATCACACTGTGAGCCTCACAGGAACAGCCAGCCGAGTTGACTTCCTAAGTACAACTCAAAGTTAAACGGATTATAAATCATGCACCTATAACTTGGTGGGTTGAAGCAACTGGGTTAATAGATTGCTATGAACTGGTACCAGTCTGCTTCACCCAATGAATCACCGTATTATGTGAGACTCCAGTTCTTCTTTCAATTTCCCGAAAACCAACACCATTGCAATACAGTTCCAAACATTGCTGCTTGACTTCATCTCCATATCCTTGCAATGAATAAACTTCAGGGAATTGCTTACCGCAGTCTTTGCAGAGGTAACGCTGCTTGCCATGACGATGCCCATTTTTAGAAATACGCTCAGAATCACAGTGAGGACATTTCATTACTATCATTACTTTATTGTGCAAAACTTCATCCCCCACATGAGGGCGTAAGTATGCTATCAGTAACGCTTCGATTTGCTCAAAAATCTGCTGGCGGTGGGTTTCATTGCTGCGGAGTGCATGGAGTAGCAAAGTATTAAAGGCATGGGTACAGACTTCACCTAGTAAATGGCACTGTTCAGTACTCAAGGCAGGATTACGCGCTTGCAGTAGTTTTGCTGTAAAGTTAATCGCTTCCTCGGTAAAGCTATCATCAATGCTTTGGAAGATAGCTTGGGAACTGAAGTATTGAACAAAAACCATCCGAGACGTGGGTTGCTCAAAAAGTTGCTGGAATGTTGCTCTTAAAGTGCGGATAAATCTCTCAAACGGAAGTTGAATGATTTCTGGCTGATCCAGCTTTGCCCATACCGCGTGTACTCGCTCTACATGACGCAATTCCAAAGCATGGAAAATCGCCAATTTGTCTGGAAAAAACTGGTAAAGCGAACCTATGGCTGTGTTAGCACTCTGGGCGATCGCATGAGTTGTCGCCGCCTCATAACCCACTTCATCAAAAACCTCGGCTGCCGCGTCTAAAATGCGATCAACACGTTCCTGACTGCGCTTTTGCTTAGGTTGACGGCGCATAGATGCGTTTTTCTTTTTTGGCGAATTCATAGTTATCTTCTCTACACCGTTACATTCTTTCCAATATTCCTCTTGACAAATATGAACTTTTACTCATAAATTAAAATAAAAGCGAATAATTGGTCACATTTTATTTGACGATTCTACCTGAGCCTAATTGAGTTGCCTGATAGAGGCATTTCAACATACGTCAGATATACGTTGTACATCCACCGCAAGTCAAATCTGCTTGCGTCATATTTGGATTGCCAATTCGTGAACTTTATTAAATAAGGAGAGTTTAACATCATGTCTATGCTTGCTGGTGCGCCCTGGCTATTGGCACATAAGTCTATGTTGGAAGTCAACAAGCCAAAAAAAGTATCTCTTTACGGCAGTGATTATGTCCTTTGGCAAGATAAAACAGGCAAAGTGAATGCCCTGCCCAATGCTTGTCCACACATGGGTGCTATGTTATCTGAAGGCTGGTGCCAAGAACGTGAAGATAAATCAAGTGCAGTCGTCTGTCCTTTTAATGCACTTGAGTTTAATAGTGAAGGTTGCACAATTTTGCCCGGTTCCAACAAGAAAACTCTGCCACAACTCAAACCCCTAGAACTGATTATTCAGGGAGATTTTATTTGGTCATACGGTGGCTTTGAACCCAAAATACCGATTCCCAATATCTTGAATGAAATTGCCTCCAAATATGAGTTTATCGGTCATACAGCTGATACGAGTGTGAAGACTGATTTACTGAGTATGCTGCTAAATATGCACGATTACAATCACCAAAACGGAACTCATCGACCTTTATTTAGGATTGAGGAAGTGCATTTTGAATCGTTTATTGATAACGGGCATCACTCCCATGCATTTTATGAAATGCCAACAGCACCAGCTAGCTTGGGTGAAAAACTGAAAAATCCAAGTGTGTTGTTGCTACCAAAAGTTCTTAAGCCTCATTTGGAAAATCACTTTCCATCCTTAGTCATAGCTCATGCGGAAAACGGACTTGGTAAAGTTGCTCAAATCCACTTGTTTGTCCCAGAGTCCAAAACTCGGACACGAACTTACGTACTGATGTATGGGTTAGCTAACAATATCACAATTAAGGTTTTTGGGCAGACGTTTCTCAACTTTGCTAAAGTCGTGGTTGAGCAAGATACAGATATTTTGGGGAAAATTTATCCGAATACGCCCCAAAAAATTAAGCTAAATAATGAAGTAGGTATGGATTGGGTGAGGCGCAATTTTGAGAGTTGGCCAGAAATTGCGACACCAAACCTCTCGAAATAGTCCTCCATTTGTATCAATGATGACTCACGATTCCTGGACATTTTTATCTCAAACACCCACCCGCATGCAGGAAAGCAGGGTGGGGAGATTTATGAAATATCGTTGATAAACGGCGCTAACGCCTCAACAAACTCAGCCGTTGACTCATATGGTAAAACATTCCTACCAGGAATTTTGATTCCACGACCATTTGGCAAACAAGCAAGGTAATCAGCTAAACGTTCATCTGGTTTTTCTTGTTTACCTTCTTTGCTAATATTTGATGCTGTTTCCCCAACAACGACCAGCGTTGGTTGCTTAATAGAAGCGATCGCTTGACTATAATCTTTGCGCCAAAAACCAGCTAAAAAAGAGAAAACTGCATGACGACTATCACTATTTGCTGCACCTTGTTGCAAAGTGTTTATCCATTCAGCATCAACTGCATCTGTTGAGTCAAACAGTTGACGTGTTGAGAAATCACGCAAAAACTTTTCTCTTCGGGCATAGCGATAAAAAGCATTACCCAAAGGCGAATCTAATAGATTCCAGATAAGTTTATCTTGCCATTGAGGTGTTTTCTTTGTAATGATTGCCCAACCGGGAGGACCAGCTAATACAAGTCCGGCTATTAAGTTGGATGGTTCTTTTTGAACTAATTCAATTGCAACTGGAAATAAAGCACCCTGTACGACCAAAATGACAGGTTTTTGCACCACCGTGTTTAAAAAGTGTTGCAACTGTTCTGCCCAGTCACTTGGAGTGTAAGCCACATGGGGCATATCGCTTTCACCGCATCCCAATAAATCGGGGTTGTAAATGGGATTGCGATGACCTTGTTTATACCATTCGCTGGAAAAACGCTGCCAAAACTGCCGGGATAAGCCAACGCCAATCGGGTGTATTAATAATAGGGGAATACCCTCGCGAGTTGATTGAGTTGGGTTATCAACCTCATAGGCGCAGCGATAATTTTTCCAATTGTAGAAGTGGGTAGGAGATACTGTTTTCTGTTGAGAAATCATGGGACTGCACCTAAGAAGAGCTAAAAAATTATCTGGGGATGAATTAATTCATATCCCGCATCTTTTATCTTTTTATTAGACACCTTGGCGTTATATGGGCGCTTACTCTCTTGGGAGGAATCCCATGTGACTTTGGGTAGATTGTGTGTTTCAAACACACCTTGAAGTAATTCCCCAGTTGTGAGATGGGCATCATCAACTAAGTTATAAATGCCTTGCAGTTGAGCGTTACGAGCGAACTCTATAGCAGCAATAATGTCATCAAGGTGAATCCAATTTGTTGTATCCTTGCCATTGCCAGGTCGGGTTGTGTCAGCATATCGACCAAAGATTTTTACCAGTTCTCGACCTGGACCGTAAATTCCTCCCAATCGCAAAATACAAACACGGAGGTTTGCACTGGATGCTGATAGTAAAACTTGCTCGGTATCGCAAATAATTTGTCCATTTTGGTTAGCAGGTGCTGGTGGTGATTCTTCATCCACCCATGCTCCCTGTCTGTCACCATAAACAGCATAGCTGCCTGTGTATATGAGTTGCTGTATACTAGGAATCTGTTTAAGAACAGAGACTAAAGTCTGAGCAGTTTGTAGATAGGTTTCTTCGTAAACATCGGCACTCTTTGCACCAACACTCAAAAGCACAACATCTTGATTTTTCAAGACTGATTTTAGACCTTCTGGGTCATTTCCTTTGACGACTTCGACTCGTTGGGCTACTGCTTGCAGCGCCGGGACACGTTCAGGAGTGGTTGTAGTAGCAGTGACTACAAAAGTCATTGTTTGTTGCCAATATCGAGCAATTGTACAACCGACATATCCGCAACCAATAATCGCAACGTTCATTGTCTTAACTTATTCGTAAATTTTGCCATCAGGCATGATTGCCCCAGCTAAGTTAGCTCCAACCAGTTTAACAAGAAGTCTGTCACCAGATTTCATCCGCGCTCCCATGAAGTTCGCTCCCCGCAAATCTGCTCCGCTCAAATCTGCTCCAACTAAATTAGCACCCCGGAAATTGGCTTCTCGGAGATCAGCTAAAAGTAGGTTAGCTCTAAATAAATTTGCCTCAGACAAATTTGCACCTCTAAGATTCACTTTATGCATGAAAGTATCACTGAGATTGGCACCACTCAAGTTCGCATAACTCATGTTTCTGCCAGATAAGTCTTTATTTTGTAAGTTTGCCCGACTATAGTCTTTTCCGCTTAAGTCTGGGTTTGGGTGTGGTGGTTGATAGGTTTTCTCGGTTGGATTTTTCTGTGCAGATGGTGCTGAATGTTGATAGGTTTTCTCGGTTGGATTTTTCTGTACAGACGCTGCTGAATGTTGATAGGTTTTTTCAGTTGGATTTTTCTGTGCAGACGCTGCTGAATGTTGATAGGTTTTCTCGGTTGGATTTTTCTGTGCAGACGCTGCTGAATAGTGTGAGGCAGAATATTGTAACGTTTGATACTTCATATTCGATAAGCGCAATTGCTCACGAGCCTCATTAATTTCTTGTAGCTTTTTTTGCGCTTTCTCTTGTAAACGGGTATTGTCTTTTGGCAGGCGATCAGGATGCCATACAAAAGCCAAATCTTTATAAGCTTGGGTCACTTCCTCAAATGTTGCCCCAGGCTCTAATTCCAAAACTCTATAATACTGCTCGAACTCGCTCATAAGACGTTTCGGTGGAAATTATCTTAATTATGAGTGATGCAACCGTTTAGCGGCTGAATCATTTGTCAAACTTTTTTGCTGTTTGGTGATTTTGGCTAAAGCCGATATGTTTTAGTATATTTGCTTAGCTGGAGACAACATTTGAGTAGTTGTGACTTTCTATTTTATTACAGTATACCTGCATACTAACAAAGACAGTCTTTCGAGGGAATAAGGGAATATAGTAAGCATTCTACAAACAAGTATCAAACCCGATGCTTTGCGTAATTTAAATTTGAATTGCTTCTTGATTTGATGATAAAGAATATATTACTTAATATTTTTTTACTTTTTTTGTTATGTTGTAACTTTTAGACCTCTTGCTATAATTTTTCCCATTCTTATATAGCTTCTATAACAGTTTCGTGAGAAGCCGGGGGGAAATCGAGGCGCTAAGGTAAGGCGACAATTTCTTCCCGCTCTAGAAGAAACGGGGCGTTCCCGTTGCCGGCTTTCCGTGAGCAAGTCTTGAGCGGCGCGAAACCCTCCGCAGTCGCCACAACGGGGCGGCCGCTTTTCGGGGGAAGCTTCCCCCGAAAACGTGCCTTGGGAACCCCAACGCTCTTATCCTCTGTCGGGAAACCCTCATCAAGGACTGGCTCCCTCCGGGAACGCCCGTCGCCTACGGCGGGAAACCCTCTGGGTTTGCGTAGCGCCCCCTATGCCTGCGGCACGGCTACGCC
>NZ_CAWPKW010000338.1:0-29696 GCF_963888615.1 Brasilonema octagenarum UFV-OR1
CGTAGTCGGATCTTGTGCTAGATCCTGGCTAAATTTTGGAAATTTTGTTGCCATAGGTTTGATAAGTCCTCTGACCTTCAGCCATCAGGTTCTTAGAGCTTTGAGTTATGAGTAGTGAGTCTTGAGCGAACTCAAAACTCAAAACTCACTACTGTAATAAGAGCTGATTTTTAGCCCAGTGAAAGAATTCGTGCGTGGAAGAACGCCCAGGTAGTAGCAATTCCTCCCAAGAGGTAGTGAGCTACACCAACAGCCCGACCTTGAATGATGCTCAGAGCACGGGGCTGAATTGCTGGTGCTACTTTCAGTTTATTATGTGCCCAGACAATCGACTCAATCAGCTCTTGCCAGTAGCCACGACCGCTGAACAGGAACATTAAGCTGAATGCCCAGATAAAGTGAGCTCCCAAGAAGAGCAGACCATAAGCTGAGAGCGCACTACCGTAAGAGTTTATCACTTGTACAGCTTGTGCCCACAAGAAGTCACGCAGCCAACCATTAATGGTGAGAGCGCTTTGGGCAAAGTTACCACCAGTGATATGAGACACAGTACCGTCTGCGTCTACAACTCCCCAGACATCAGATTGCATCTTCCAGCTAAAGTGGAAAATCACAACCGAGATGCAGTTATACATCCAGAACAAACCAAGGAACACGTGGTCCCAACCAGATACCTGACATGTACCGCCACGACCTGGACCATCGCAGGGGAAGCGGAATCCCAGGTTCATCTTGTCTGGAATTAGACGAGAGCTACGGGCAAACAGGAAGCCCTTGAGCAGAATCAGAACGGTAACGTGAATCGTGAAGGCGTGAATATGGTGAACCAAGAAGTCCGCCGTACCTAGTGTGATGGGCATCATCGCCACTTTGCCGCCTACAGCTAGAACACCACCGCCAAAGGCGTAGCTTACTGGTTCTAGTGCATTGGGTGCTGTTGTACCTGGTGCTACAGTGTGTATGTTTTGTATCCACTGAGCAAACACTGGTTGCAGCTGAATTGCGGTATCAGAGAACATATCTTGGGGACGACCCAAGGCACGCATCGTGTCGTTGTGGATATACAGTCCAAAGCTGTGGAAGCCCAGGAACATAGATACCCAGTTCAGGTGAGAGATGATTGCATCTCTATGGCGAAGCACACGATCCAGCACGTTGTTCCGGTTTACCACTGGATCGTAATCCCGCACCATGAAGATTGTTGCGTGAGCCGCTCCACCAACGATCAGGAAGGCACCAATCCACATATGGTGAGTGAAGATGCAGAGTTGGGTTGCATAATCTGTCGCCAAGTACGGATACGGAGGCATCGCGTACATATGGTGGGCGATGATGATAGTCAAGGAACCCAAGAAAGCAAGGTTAGTTCCTAACTGAGCATGCCAGGAAGTGGTCAAGTTTTCGTAGAGACCTCTGTGACCATCACCAGTGAAGGGACCTTTATGGTTTTCAAGAATCTCTTTGATGCTGTGACCGATACCCCAGTTGGTACGGTACATATGACCAGCCACGATGAACAATACCGCTATCGCCAAGTGGTGATGGGCATTGTCTGTGAGCCACAACCCACCTGTGACTGAGTTCAGACCACCTTTGAAGGTGAGGAAGTCTGAATAAACACCCCAGTTCAAAGTGAAGAAAGGCGCTATACCGTTGGCAAAGCTGGGATACAGCTCAATCAACAAGTCTTTGTTCAAAATGAACTCGTGGGGCAACGGTATATCTTTTACTGCCACTCCCGCATCCAACAACTTATTAGTAGGTGAGGATACGTGGATGATGTGACCTGCCCAGCCCAATGAACCACAACCTAGCAATACTGCTAAGTGGTGATTGAGCATTGACTCGACATTTTGGAACCATTCCAACTTAGGAGCCCGCTTGTGATAGTGGAACCAGCCGGCAAACAAGAATAAGCCTGCTAATACCAAACCACCAATTGCAGTGCAGTACAGTTGGAATGAGTTCGTGATACCCCAACCACGCCATATTTGGAAAAAGCCGGACGTGATTTGAATACCGTGGAAACCGCCACCGACATCTCCATTCAAAATGTCTTGACCAACGATTGGCCAAACAACTTGAGCACTTGGCTTGATATTGAGGGGGTCGCTCAGCCAAGCTTCATAGTTTGAAAAGCGAGCGCCGTGGAATATCATCCCGCTCAGCCAAATGGTCACTACGGCTAAGTGACCGAAGTGTGCTGCGAATATCTTGCGGGATATGTCTTCTAAATCGCTTGTATGTGTATCAAAGTCGTGGGCGAGCGCGTGTAGATTCCAAATCCATGTTGTGGTTTTTGGACCTTTGGCTAGAACTCTGTCGAAATGCCCTGGTTTAGCCCATCGTTCAAATGAAGTGGGTACCGGGTCGTTATCGACTATGACTCTTGCCTTTTTCTCCTCTCGCTCTGGAGGACTAATTGTCATTCGACCTCCTCTCTTTATCTGGATTGAGGAATCATTGAACACCACCTAAGTATCTTTCGGGCTTTAGTTCACCTTAGTCGCCTCTTCCAGAAATAGATGACTGGAGCTGCGACGAAGACCTTTTTGTGGTTATTGGTTTCTCGTTGAATTATAAAGGCTTCTGTTGTACATGGTTACAGATCTTTTAACAATAATTCAAAATCGGGAAATCTATTGCCTCATCTGCTTTTTACCGCAAAAATATTGGACAAAAAGTCAATAGTCTATCCATTTTTTTTACAAATGGTTACAATTCTTGAAATGAATGCTTCTACCACAAAACTTTCTTTTTTAAGTATTTCATCCGAAAATTAATATGATTTAATACAATTAACCAAGAAAACGTCTACTATAAATGATGAAAAGTTCATGAAAAAAAGTTAAAAACTTAATGTAGTAAAAATGACATTTTTATATTTGGACACGATCTACGAAGAAATCTCCATTTGGGCTATAGTGTCCAGTGGACAGTTTGAGCCAAAATTATTCAGTCAGTCGTAATAGGAGTATCACTGGGTGAAACGCATGAACTTGTGGCAAAAGACCGCAACTGCTATGCTCAGATTGCTGATGGCATCAGTGCTGATATTAAGTTTGACCAGTTGTGGAGAGAAAGCCGTTAGCCAGGAACCGTATAACAGCTTGCAAGAAAAAGCCCAGCTTTCAAAGCAAATCTCAGAAGTTTCCCCTCCAGCAACAATCCAAGAACTGCGCTCAGCCTTGGAAATTTATCAGCCACAAGTAACAATAGTGACTCCTAAACAGGATGAAATCCTTCAAGACGACACAGTCACTGTTCGCTTTCAGGTAAAAGACTTACCCATATATAAAGATCCAAAACTAGAGCTTGGTCCTCATTTAGAGGTCATTCTCGATAATGAACCATTAATAGCTGTATATAACCTAAATAATCCCCTGGTTTTGCCAGACTTGCCACCAGGTACTCATACCCTGCGTGTTTTTGCTTCTCGTCCTTGGGACGAAAGCTTTAAAAATGAAGGTGCTTACGCTCAAACAAAATTTCACGTCGTCACCAAAACTGACGACAACAACCCCGAGCCAGCCAAGCCACTGTTAACATACAGTCATCCCAAAGGCAGTTACGGCGCAGAACCAATTCTACTGGACTTTTACCTCACAAACGCTCCATTGCATCTAGTTGCCACAGAAAACCCTGATGACGACATAGCAGATTGGCGCATTCGCTGCACAATTAATGATGAAAGCTTTGTTTTAGATCGCTGGCAATCCGTTTACCTCAAAGGCTTTAAGCCAGGTAAAAATTGGGTAAAACTTGAGTTTCTCGATGAACAGGGAAACCCTGTAAAAAATGTCTTCAACAGTACAGTAAGACTGATTACCTATGAACCCAATGGGAAAGACACTTTATCTAAGATTGTCAGAGGAGAACTGTCAGCAGATCAAGTTCGCAGCATTGTAGACCAGAATTATACTACTGAAATTCCAACTGCTGAACCGACACCTACCCCAACCTTAACGCCCAGCGTTAAAGGAACACCTGAAACGCAACCCATCCCTGAACCGACACCTACCCCAACCTTAACGCCCAGCGTTGAAGAAACACCTCAAACACAACTAAAGGAAGAAAAAACGCCTGTTCCTGAATCTGGATCAGTACCTCAAACACAGGAAAAACCGAAATCAGCAGGCTATTTTAATCGATTCCAGCGTCGGACAGATAAAATACCGACTCCAGAAGCAACAGTTGAACCAACTCCTAGTTTGTCTCCTACTTTGCCACAGGTTATTGAAACTCCACAACCAGAACCTGAGTTAACGCCCGTACCAAAAAAAGTTGTTCCTCACTCAGAAGGACTATCGAGATTCAGTCGCTACTTCAAGCGTCAGCCATACAAAACAGCAACTCCAGAAGCACCAGTTGAAACAACACCTGACTCACCTACAACCTTACCGGAGATTATTGAGTCCCCTGCACCAGAAACAATTGTGCCGCAACTACAAACCACACCCGAACCCAAATCAGAGGTGACGCCTACACCCGAAAAGCAAAGCGAGGAAATTCAGCAGGCACAATAATTTAAAGTTTTGGTTCAAGTTTTGGACTGCTACCCAAATATACTCAACTGTAAACCTTGGGATAAAGCTTGAACAAAGGCGATCGCCCCTACAGAATTACCTGTACTATCCAAGGTAGCACTGTAGCAAGCAACAGCTCCTTCACCTGGTACTATCGCCAACAGTGCGCCACTGATACCTGATTTCATTGGCAAACCAATCTGTAAAGCATACTGGGAAGAAGCTTTATACAACCCACAAGTTAACATCAGCGAGTTGACAATACGGCGATGCTGCGGTTTGATCAATTCGCTGTCACACGCTAAAAGCAAACCCAGACGGGCTAAATCTTCCACTTGACTAGAAAGACAGCATATTTCTTCATAAGTGTCAAGGGCGATGTCTTGATTCTTTACAGAACCTGCTTTTGTAAGATATTGCGTAATGGCTTGATTAGCTTGGGAGTTACTTGAGCGCACAGAAGCGAGCATAACTTCATCCAACTTGAGGTGACAACCAGCAACTTGGTTTAGCCAATTAGACAATTCGTGAGTGCGAGCGATCGCATCTTTTCCTGGTAACTTATCGGCAAGGGTAATTGCGCCACTGTTAATCATAGGATTACGAGGTCGTCCATTGTCAGCGATTAGTTGCTCTAAAGAATTGAAGGGAGCATCCGATGGCTCAAATCCAACCCACTGAAAAACAGTTTCTGCTCCTACAAGTTCAAGTAGATACAAAAGCGAAAACGGCTTAATCACGCTCATGAGAGGGAAAACACAATCTGTATCCCCTTGGCTATAAGTTTCTCCTGAACCACAGCAAATATGAACCGCAAATAAATCGGGATTGACCAAAGCTAATTGGGAAATACGCTCAACAACTTGTCCTTGATGTGCTAATAATTTGGCTTGTTGCACCCAAGTTGATAACTGAGTAGTCGTTAGTGTTTTTAATCCAACCATTACTGCTACTGTATTATGCAATTTAGAAATAAGTCGGTAGGCGTAATTAAATATAAGATAAAACCTCACCCTCAATCCCTCTCCTACCCTGCGGGAAGCCGCAAAGCGTCTATAGCAAGGAGAGGGAAGCCGGAGGCAGGGTGAGGTTTTATATTTAATTTCAGCCGTTTACTGTAAAACAGTCAATTTTGAATTTAAAATTTAAAATTTTTAATTGTTTATGATTCCGCGTGTCAGAGCACCAGAATTACCGCAAAATTATCCTTGGCTGAATGTTGACAAACCTTTGTCTCTTCGAGAACTCAGGGGTAGAGTTGTCATTTTAGATTTTTGGACATATTGTTGTATCAACTGCTTGCATATCTTGCCAACCCTGAAATATCTTGAACAAAAGTATAAAGATAGGCTGACAGTTATTGGCGTACACAGTGCCAAATTTGACAATGAAAAGGAAACAGAAAATATCCGCCAAGCTATCCTCCGCTACGACATCGAACATCCAGTTTTAGTAGATAGTGGATTTCGAGTTTGGCAAGAATATGCTGTACGCGCTTGGCCCACCTTGATGATAATTGATCCACAAGGTTACGTGATTAGTTATGTGTCTGGTGAAGGCGATCGCAAAGTTTTAGACGAACTCATTCAAAAGTTAGTTAGCCAACACCAAGAAAAAGGCACGATTAATTTCCAAGAACTCAACCTGACTTTAGAAAAACAACGAGAACCATTAATCACACCTCTAGCTTTTCCTGGTAAAGTCCTGGCGACACAAGCAGGGTTGTTCATTGCTGACTCTGGACATCACCGCATTGTCATGAGTAGCTTTGATGGGGAAATTATACATTTAATTGGGACTGGACAATCTGGGTTAACCGATGGTTCTTTTGGTGAAGCTCAGTTTTTCGCACCCCAGGGAATGGTATTTGATCAACAAAATCAGATTTTGTATGTTGCGGATACAGAAAATCATGCTCTGCGGCGAGTTGACTTGAAAAACAAAGTGGTAGAAACGATCGCGGGAACAGGTGAACAAAGCCGTAATATTCGTCCTCACTCTGGTAGTGCACGAAAAACAGCACTGAATTCTCCTTGGGATTTACAGCTATGTGAAAACAGCTTGTATATCGCAATGGCTGGTTCTCATCAAATTTGGGAAATGGACTTAGAAACTAGCATGGTTAAAACTTATGCTGGTACTGGTGCAGAAGCTTGTGTAGATGGTGCACTGACTGAATCTACTTTTGCTCAACCTAGTGGTATCACCACTGATGGACAAGAATTGTATATCGCCGACAGTGAAGTGAGTTCTATTCGTGGCGTGGGACTGGTTGAACCACGACAAGTAAGAACCGTTTGCGGTAGTGGTGATTTGTTTGGCTTTGGTGACGTTGATGGACAAGGTTTCGATGTCAGGTTACAGCACTGCTTAGGAGTAGAATACGCCGAGAATCAGTTATGGGTAGCTGATACTTACAACCACAAAATTAAACTCGTTAACCCTCACACTGGTTATTGTCAAACAGTGTTAGGTGATGGTTCAACTGGTTTGCAAGACGGACAAGGTAAAAATACCCGTTTTTCTGAACCTTCTGGACTAAGTGTGATGGGTTCTGATTTGTTTATTGCTGATACGAATAACCATGTTATCCGTCGCGTAGATTTGGACACGCTAACGGTGACAACATTAAAATTTCCTAATTTGTGCGCCCCAGATGTATGTGTTCCACATGAGTCATAAGTTGGTGGTGAGGACTTTAGTCATTACTACAAAGAAGTTTTTACAAGTAATTTTACTATCATGATCTAACTCAGATCTTGCACCTCCGGCTGAGTACGCCCAGAACTAAAGTTCGTGGCTCATAAACCAAGTCCGTTAAAACGGAACGGCACATGCTTCAAGTCGGGAAACCCGCCCAACGCAGTGCCTCCTGGAAAATTTACTCAGTCCGTTTTAACGGACTTAGACTTTCAGCTAAGAAATTTATTTATTGGCGGACGAAAAGTATGGTGCAAGATCTGAGCTAAGTCATTTTTTGAATAGAAAACCACATAAATACACAGAGAAATTAAAAGCAAGGACTAAAGTTTTGTTGATGTCATAAAATTGGCAGAATCTACTATGAAGTCAGGTTAAATTATGAGGTTAAATGACTGAGTTTACAACTGAAACTTGCGTTAATTATGAATGAAAATTTTACACCACTCGAATGTGAGGACGACGTTGTACTTATAGGAAAAGATTCTTTTAAAGTCTGTAGATTAAAAGAGGTGATTGAGGAAGAAATCAGAAATAAGTTACAGCAGCATATTTATGAATACACAAGTTTATATCCTGGTGTCTCAATGGTGGAAATTTTTAGGAAACTATCTATTGGGCAAAAGAAGATAAATTTAATGGAAATTCAACATAACTATGTTACAGATTGTCAGATTCTTAGAGTTGGTGGATATGGCTGGCAAAAAGGACAACTGAAAATGAAGATATGTATATCACTTATCAACCATAATCAAAATGAATTAAGTTTAGAATTCTGCCCTGATGAACCGACTGAGCAAGAATCTTTAATGGATGAAATTTGTAAAATCATACAATCGGAAACATAATTAGTAGGATAGATAATGACCACTGTAGGAATTTGCTCTAAAAAGCGTAAGAGCTAGGGAGTGGGTTGAAAGCAAGTTGCGCCATAGTTTACAGGGACAAAGTAGTAGCCCGAACGAGGTGAACAATAAGGTAAAACTTTCACTAAGGCAATATTAGCGTTAGCGCGATCGCTCCCCTCAAACTTAATTTCTCCAGTTGCACCTTTAACTTGGAATTGTTTGCTGGATAATACTTGCTGAACACCCTTTCGGCTAGGCTGTCGCTGTTTTTTTATAGCTTCGATGAGTACATTAGTGGCATCATAGGCTGCAGCGGTACGCCAACTCACATCCTTTGTTTTCCATAAAGATTGCGCCGATTTGAGAAATGTAGAATTAGGGTTAGAGAGTCTGTGCCATGGGATCGCTATCACTAAGTGACGACTGACTGCGTTTTCTCCCGTTTCTATCTTTACTCGCTCTAGATAAAGGCTATCTCCTGCAACCATGATTAAGTCGGGGTATTTGTCAGATTTGATGACCTTTAGAGCGTTGTCAAATGCAGTCTTTTCCCTCCCACCAGGAATGAGAGTAATTGCTGTGGCTCCTTGCTTTTTAGCTTCTTTGAGAGCAGTGGATGGATCGAATTTTTGGCGGCTAGACAAATCAAACTTCTTAGAGTCGCCCACAACATCTCCAGAATTCTTGAAAACGCTCGATAATTCCTCCTTCAGAGATTTACTATACTCACTGTCACCACTCGACAAGATTGCTAGTTTCTTTTTTTTGGCTTTATCTTTCAGATATGTCGCCAAGTTTTCGGCAGCTTTTTGATCACTAGGAACAGTACGAAAGAAGAAATCGCTCTTTAACTTTACTGACGTACTGGTAGGAGAAACTAACACCAACTTATTCTCTTTATAAGTTTGCAGAACCGCCTTGGTGCTCTCACTGGAAAAGTGACCTACAACCGCCAGGATATCCTTTTCTTTGACCAGTTTTTCGGCGATTTCCTTTGCTTGCTCATCTTTATCTTCATCATTCGCTATCAAAACTTGGAGATAGAACTTCTTCTCATTTTTAGCCTCCGGATTTATCGCCTCGTGTTGGGCTTGGGCAACTCCACGCAGTAACTCCCTGCCTTGGTCAGCAGTTTGTGAGTCATTAGAGCTCAGGGGAGTGGCCACAGCAATCGTGTAAATTTTGTTTTTCGGAATTTTTCCTTGATTAAGCTCATTAATCGTGGCGTTGTTATAGTAAATCAAGGTTTCAGGGTCAGGAGGACCCTGGTTATCCCTCCAGGCATTTTTGAAAAACTCTACTGCTTCAGGGTAGTTACATCTTTTTACTTCCGAAGCGCCATCCCTTTTGTATTGCAGATCCTGCTTATCTAGAATTCTTTCGCCAAAGCTTAAATATTCTTCTGTGAATGAGTTGCAAGCTGTTTTGCTGTTGTAGAAGTTGTAGAAAGCGAACAGCAGTACTATCAACAACAACACCGGAAGCAAACCCTTAATCCGCCGCCATATCTGCAGCCTCCTACGACCATTAAACGAAGGTCTCGGCAGCGGCGGGTGAATGGAATCTAAATCTGTTAAAATCACTGTGGCATTGTTAGGACGACGACTACGCTCAAATGCCATTAGGCGATTAATCAAGTTCACAAGAGAATCGGAAACAGGATACCGAGTACTTTGCCGCCAAACTGAGATATCCGGCTGTATGTGCCTGGGGTGGATACCGGTAAGCAAATACACGCAAGTCCGTCCAAGCGCATAGAAATCGGATTGCAAAACAGCTCGCCCGTCTATTTGTTCGGGAGGCGTATAGCCTGGTGAGTAAATCTGTGTGCTACGACCTCCACTGACAACGGTTCCAGTTATCTGCCTGATTGTACCAAAATCAATCAACACCAGCTGTCCATTCGGTCGTCGCATGATATTGGATGGCTTAATATCTCGATGAAACCAGTTTTGTTGATGGATGAAATCCAAAATTGTGGCAAGTTGTTTTAGCCACTCCAGCGCTTGTCTTTCGTTAATAGCTCCATGTTCACCCAACCACTGTTCCAGGTTCTGCCCCTCAATTTTTTCCATCACTAAGCAGTGCAGTTCCTGACCGTTGTTGAGCAATAATGAGAAATAGGCTTCTCCTCTAGGGATACCCGGATGTTCCAAGTGTATGAGAATTGATTGTTCTCGTCGGAAGAGTCTTATTAAGTCTGTGAAAAATTCTCTACCATCAGGTAATCGTATACCATTGTTGTGTATGGCTTTGAGAATTTTTCGTGTTCCCAGATTCTGACTATCTTCAACTTCAAAAACCTGTGTACAAGTATAATAATTATTACTTAGTTGTTGAATCAAACTGTAGCGATTATTGATAAGTAAAAGATTTCCACAGTATTGGCAGGCATTGACATTATCTGGATTATCACGACTTTGACACTCAGGATTTATACAGTAGGGCATAGTTCGGTAAGATGCTAAAATTGTGTGAGTTTTCTGGTTAATAACGCTACTGAAATTAGCCAGAAAATCGTCTGAATTATTACGATGTGAAAAGAATACTTTATAAGTAGGTCAACATTCAAAAATATAAAATACGATTCTTGCGATTGCTCAGGGCAATCATGCGGACGCTACGCGTATGCTTACAGGACGGTTTGCGCTTATGCAATAACATCTTACATTTAATTTGGTTAAGCTATTTAGCGATTTGCATTTGCATTCAATTTTTGTAAGGTGGGCACTGCTTACCGTTCCCTCAAAACCTTCTTTCTAGATTGTGAGCAGTGCCCACCCTACGGCTACTCATCTGTGGCAATTAGCTCAAAGTTGCTGGCGACCATATAAGCGCTTGACACACTTACTCACAACAGGCTGAAGGGTGAACAAGACTTTGCCATCTTGTTTGCATTTCTCTATGAACGATCGCTGGCATAAAGAATAGAACTGTTTGTAAAATTCTGACTTGCGTATCTCAGGTGACATCCGCGATCGCAGCGTGTCAAAGTCAAGCCATATCGCTTCACTAGCAAGACAGCATAAAATTTCTTTTTCCCATTCAGGTAGTCTTTCGAGCCGTTGTCTAAGCAGCATTTCAATCGGCGGCGGTACCACAATTGTATTTATTCTTAAAAACTCGGTGACACTACCATCAAATAACTCTTGAATCATTTTAGAGATGTGGATCAACGCCAGAGGATTACCGCGATACATATTGATTAGCCTTGTTGCATCTTCGGCTGCAAACTTTAGATTCTCTGTCCTAAAGATTTCTGTAGCTGCTACCTCGTCTAAACCTTCCAGCTTCCATAACTTGACCGTTGTTCCTTCACACGAGGTCAGTGTTTCTGGTCTTTCTTGGCTGGTGAGCACCAGACAGCTTTTATGGCTTTGTTGTGCAATTCGCTGCAGCAATTCACCGTATTTTTCATATCCAGCTTGATAACGTCCCGCGCCATCACCCCCCAAAACTGTCTCCCAATTATCGAGAATTAATAAAACCCGATGCTGACGCAGAACTTTGAGCAACTTTGAGATCAGATCATCCACGTTGTTGGATGAATCGGTGCTTTGTTCATCAGACAGGAAACTGATGATATTTAGCAGAATTTCTGATAATGGTGGAGGGTTGTCGGGTAGCGCTCGCCAAACTAGATACTCAAACTTCTCCTTAATCTGTTCTGCAATTCTTACAGCTATGGTGGTTTTACCAATTCCTGCCATGCCTGTTATTGCTACCACACGACAGCGATCGCTCACAATCCATCGATTAAGCGTTTCTAGTTCTGTATTACGTCCATGAAAAACTGATACTTCAGGCGCTTCACCCCAATCTACTGTTTGGTTTCGTTCAGTAGTTTTATATCCTGCTGCTTCCAACCAGTCAGCAACATCTTTCCAGCTTTTGAGTGTCTTTTCTTCTCGATTTGTCAGTTTTTCCGTATATCTGTATAAAGTACGACTTAACTCAACAATAATTCCACTTCTATCCTTATTGAGCCTGTCAGCAATGTCCTCTGGATGACAACGGCAGAGTAATCCCCGTAGGTGAGTTTTTTCGACTTCTGTCAGCCCTGGTTTTGCCCGTGGAGGTGCGACTTGTCGCTTTGCATCTGCCAGATCTATGTACAACCTTTCTAAATCCCAGTTATTTGCCGCTTCGGAAAACGGCTCTTGATTAGATGCCATGACTGGAAATCGTCATTATTCTGTTCGTTAATTTTAACCTAACCAAAATCCCTAATCTTCCTTAGATGAATCCTAACTTTGCCTTCACGTACTATCTTTTCAGATTCAATCAAGAGTCTACAAACTAACGAATTACTTTTTTGTATCTACCATGAACAAAGATTTACAACAAGACAAAGCTATCAGACATCTAGCATGCAACCCATCACACACACAGGCTTGGGACGAAAATCACCAATCGACGACAGTTGCAGAAGAGTCCCAGAAATTACTGCTAAATAAAAAAGATGAGTATCTTAAAGAACTTGCGAAGATAGCTCAGCAGTATCCACCGTTAAGTCGTGAACGACAGCTAGCTCTCACAAGACTAGTAAATGGTATTATGCAATCTGGTAAACTTTTCCATCCGCAAAGAAGTCAATTTTCAGCAGCTATTTATCAAGAAATTTCTCAGGAAGCACACCAAGAACTCTTGCTGTATATCTGTCAAAATATTAACAAGTATGATCCTGAGCGTGGTTCAGTCATGACATGGGTTAATTTTCTTTTTTCGCGGCGATTTTTTCCACAAGCCATGCGTGAAATATTATATCAGCAAAGAGTTCCACAAATTCTTGTTACAGACTCATATAATGTGGAACCTGAATCAGAACCAAACCTCCCAGAAAGACTGAAGGAATATATAAACTCTGATCCAGAAAACCTCTTGAAACGAAAACGTATGGCAAAGTGTCCTGTCGTTAACTTTCAAGCCTTGGCGCAGCGACGAATTTCCGGAAAAACCTGGAAGAAGATTTCAGCAGAATTTGGTGTCAAGATTCCAACAATTAGTATTTTTTATTATCGTTCTATAAAGAAGTTTTCTTCACAGTTACAGGAGTATTGTATGAAAGATGTAATTTAAGCAAGAAACTTATGACTACGATCCTACACATTACTCAACGAAAACAATGGGAGCAAAGCAAACTCCTTGGAACATACGAAGGTGATACCCTTGACTCTGAAGGCTTTATCCACTGTTCAACGGCAACACAAATTATAAAAGTCGCAAATACATTTTTTCCCAATCAAAAAGGATTGGTACTCCTTTTGATCAACTCTGATAAAGTTCACGCTGCAATTCGCTATGAAGGTGTCGAAGAAGAACTATTTCCTCATATCTATGGTGCTTTGAATGTTGATGCTGTCTTCAAGGTGATCGATTTTGAACCTGGTGAAAATGGCTTGTTTATATTGCCAAAAAATATTTGAATGGAATAAACCGCCAAGGACGCCAAGGAAGAGAGGAGGACAGATGGAAGGTAAGGAGTTGAATGTAGGCGAGTATGTGGATTTGATGGGTTTGTTGTTGGATTTAGAATTGAGGGATGAGTATCGAGATGGAGTAATAGCGAATTTTGAGAGAATTATGGCGATCGCTCAAGTTGTAAATGAGTTTCCCTTACCTGAGACAATTGAAGCAGCTTCTATTTTTGAGCCATGAGTTTAGAACAAGCTGATGCTGTTGCAGTAGCGGCTGCTGTGCGAGAAGGTAAAGTGAGTGCAGTAGAAGTTACCAAAGCTGCTTTACAAAGAATTGCCGCAAGGGATAATCAACTCAATTGTTTTACAACTGTCACTGCTGAGACTGCTTTGGCAGATGCAGAACGAATTGATAGAGAAATTGCCCAAGGTAAAAATCCTGGTTGTTTGGCTGGTGTGCCTTTCGCTGTCAAAAATCTTTTTGATATCGCTGGCTTAACGACTCTTGCTGGTGCAAAAATCAACGCGGAAAATCCTCCAGCAACTCAGGATGCAACAGCGATCGCCAGGTTGAAGCAAGCGGGTGCTGTTCTTGTAGGCGCTTTAAATATGGATGAGTACGCCTATGGATTTGTGACGGAAAATTTCCATTATGGTACTACACATAATCCGCATGATTTAAAGCGGATAGCTGGTGGTTCATCGGGTGGATCGGCGGCGGCGATCGCAGCTAATTTAGTTCCACTGACATTGGGTTCTGATACGAATGGTTCCATCCGCGTTCCTGCAGCTTTGTGTGGTGTTTATGGTTTGAAGCCGACTTATGGACGGTTGTCACGTGCTGGAGTAGCATTATTTTCCAATAGTTTAGACCACATTGGACCATTTGCGCGTTCGGTGCGGGATATTGCTACCGCGTTTGATGTGCTTCAGGGGGAAGATGAGAGAGATCCAGTTTGTACAAAGCGTCCTCAATTGCAGATGTTAGATGCAATGTCAAGACAAAGTATAGAAAGTTTAAGAATTGCTATTGCAGGTGATTATTTTGAAAAAGGTGCAAGTCCTGAAGCATTAGAAGCAGTCCAAAATATTGCTGATGCTTTGGGTGTTACCCAGTATGTCACAATTCCTGAAGCGCATCGCGCCCGTGCAGCAGCGTTTGTGATCACAGCTTGTGAGGGGGCAAATTTGCATTTGGAGAAATTGCGATTGCGTCCTCAAGATTTTGATCCAGCAACACGCGATCGCTTTCTCGCAGGTGCTTTGATACCTAGTAGCTGGTACATTCAAGCGCAGCGCTTTCGTCGATGGTACAGAGATAAAGTTAGAGAAATCTTTCAAAAGGTAGATGTCATTCTTGCTCCAACTACACCTATTTCTGCACCGTTCATTGGTCAAGAAACCATGATTTTAGATGGAGAAGAAATTCTTGTCCGTCCTCATTTGGGATTGTTCACTCAACCATTATCTTTCATCGGCTTACCTGTTTTATCAGTTCCAATTGTGCGCCCAAATGCTCTACCTTTGGGTATACAATTGATAGCTGCACCTTATAATGAAGCGCTAATTTTACGAGTAGCATCCGTACTAGAAGCCAAGGGTGTACTATGTGTGTGATTCAATGGCATCATCAAAAGAGTTATTGTTTTCTAACTCTGCCTGTTCCCTTTTTCTGAGATACTCTCTACCTTGCTCTGTAATTTGTAAATAATCTTTCAAGTTCCCATTTTCTGGCATTGAGGAAATTGTTTTGTTGGGTAAATTTTCAATAAAACCTAATGCACGTAAATGCCGCAATTCCTGTACAAAAGGACGCTGCTTTTTATAAGAAAATGGTTCATCACTTCCTAACTTACGGAGATGTTTTAATTCATAGCTACCAAGCAGACTACTAACAAGGAGTTGATTTTGATTTTTACTCTTAGCCATTTCCTGTTCTACGGAAGTGAGACGTTGGACTATATTTGTAGTTGCTTCAATATTTGCTTTATTGGTTTCAATCTTAACTTGTTGGCTGTCTTGCTCAGCTTTTATTTTGTCAAGATCTAATGTAATTCCATCTTTGGTGATAACTAACTTGACTAATCTTTCCAAAAGTTCTGAATTCACCAATAAGATAATAGCAAATATTACTACATCTGCCGTCTCTAACTTTTGCTTTACCCACCCAAGTGGAATCGCTATAAAATAAAGTAAACTAAGAAAACTAAGAATTTTTAAAAACCAAAAATTAAGTTTATTTTGATTGTTAGGTTTCTGGTTTGTCCCATTCATACACTGCTCACCTTAAATACTGTTCTCGCCAATGTTACTTTCTAATACAAAGGTTTGACTAGGGATTCCAGAATCAAAGGACTGATTGCTAATACGATAACTTTGCCAAGATACAAAAATTTTTAAGGTAAGCAATACAATATTTACTATTTCTGTACGCCTTGTGCGCCTAAAACGGTTTGATGGGTGGACAATACCCACCCTACAACTCATATAAGTCTTTCAATTTATAGTTTCTGTTATAGCAGTTGCCAGGTAGATTAGGACATCAACTAATGAGAAAACACGGAAACCACGGGACAATTCCCAGCCTGCTCCCTGCTCCCTGCTATACTATTTGGGTGACAAGCTTAAACCTCCACCCAAATCACTCGAAGCTAGCAAACCAAGAAGTTAAGATAGTTGAGGTTATCAAGATAAAATCGCGGAATGATAGAAACTCAAGCGCCATTAGCTACTCCACCAAACCATGCTTAATCGCAAAACGTACCAGTTCTGCTCTGTTACTAGTGAAAGTTTTTCTTAATAAACTGCTGACGTACTTTTCCACAGTTCTTGAACTCAGATGCAATTCCTGGCCGATTTCAGCATTAGAAAGACCATGAGTCAATAGTTCCAGAACTTGTTGTTCTCTGGGAGTTAACTCAGAGAACATTTCGGGTTTTTGAATACCAGTCAGATCAGAGTTATTGGTGTCCGGCGATTTTGTGGGAGTATGAGTGACTAAATTTTCTTGATGATAAAAACCGTACTCTGATTGAATAATTTGCGATCGCTCTAAAAGATTGCGAATTGCTGCAGCCAACTCTTCTAGCTCAAAAGGTTTAGGCAAGTATAAATCGCATCCCGATTGATAGCCTAGAATTCTTTCCTGAGTCTTGGTTCTGGCTGTTAGTAATATTACAGGTAACAATCGGAAACCTGGTTGTTGACGCACTCGCCTCACTAAGTCATATCCATTCATTCGTGGCATGATGATGTCAGTGACAATCAAGTCAGGATGATGCTCCTCCACGATTGTCAAAGCCTCTTGACCATCATCGGCTGTCATTACTGAGTAGCCAGACAGTTCAAGGTAATCGCTGATAGATAGACGAGTGCCCAAGTCATCATCTACTATGAGGATCGTCAAGGGCATGGACAGTAGATCCCTAAGAATTTTTTGCCTTGAGTTTGTTTTTATAAGCACTATAAGTAAACACAGGTAATAATAGTACTCTTATTTCTCATACTATGACAGGATTACCAATAGATAACTACCATTAAGTTGATTTATAAAGTTAATATTAAATCCACCTTAAGGTTAACAAGTTAAAGTCATCATCTACTAACTACTTGAAATATTACATTTTGCTGTATTATTTGTTACATTTGGATGACAGAGTTGAAAAATTTAGACATGGTAAGGTTAATCAACTATTGAACCCGACAAGAACGTAAGAAAATCTATTTCTAAGTGCTTTGAATGTTGTAGATAAGAGGAAGTTCCATTTTTTGATTTATTCCTTGCGTGTAAACAAAGCAATGACTTATATCTCTCTACAATTTACTCACGACATCTATAATTGAATTTGATTTGTCATTCAAAGCACACTTGGACTAGAGATTATGACAGGAAAAGGACAGGGATTTGGCTTTGGCTTGGGAAAAATGAGAGAATTGGCTCATGCCTTTAAAAAAGCGCAGCAAGTTCAAGAAGGCGCAAAGCGACTCCAAGAAGAATTGGAACAAATGGAAATTCAAGGAGAAGCTGGCGGTGGTTTAGTCAAGGTTGTTGTTAGCGGTAACCAAGAACCGAAGCGAGTGGAAATCTCTCCAAACGCAGTACAGGAAGGAGCAGATGTCCTTTCCGATCTTGTAACAGCAGCAATGAAAGACGCTTACAACAAATCAACTGCAACAATGCGCGAACGTATGGAAGAATTAACTAGTGGGCTAGAACTTCCAGGATTGTAGTCATCAGTGAGCATAAGCTTTGCTGAGAACTTCCGAATAGAGGCGAGTAACCCCAGAGCGCAGCCTCTTGTGGAGGAGATAAGCGAAGGGTCATGAGTTATTTGTCATTAGCATAACACTAATGACAAAAACAAATAACAGTGAATATTTATGCCCTACAAGCTGCTGTTTGTCTGCTTAGGAAACATCTGCCGCTCACCAGCGGCAGAAAATATAATGAACCATCTGATTTCGCAGGCTGGGTTGAGTGAACGCATTGTTTGTGACTCTGCTGGGACATCAAGCTATCACACCGGTAGTCCACCTGATTCACGCATGAGTTTTGCTGCACGACAAAAGCTGCAAATTAAACTGCTCGGAAAAGCACGCCAATTTCAAAAGTCTGATTTTGAAAACTTTGATTTGATTTTGGCGATGGATCAAGATAACTATGAGGACATCCTTTCTGTTGATCCAGCTAGAAAATACCGCCACAAAGTACACTTAATATGTGACTTTTGCTCTAGGCACAACCTTAAAGAAGTTCCAGATCCATACTACGGTGGTCCAGAGGGATTTAATCGGGTGATTGACTTACTTGTCGATGCTTGTGAAGGTCTACTGAAGCACCTTCCTAGCCAAGATTCTGGCTTGTAATACAAATGTAGTTAAATAAAGAAGTCAGAATTCTGAATCTATCTCGTTGGGGGTTTGAATCCCGCGATCGTAAGTGATTCTGACCGGAGGCGGAGCTATCCAGCGCTCCGCTCCAGGATTCTTTTTCAATGACCCACTTATTCTCCAATACATACACGGAGGTAGGTGGGCTTACTAGTTATTGTTAAAGAATTTTAATTACTTGCCTTTATAGCGTTAACTTTAGTACCTCTGGTCTAGTAAGGTAACTATAAAGGATATATTATACAGGCATGAACACGCAACTACCACTACAAAGTTATGATTTCATGATAAAAACTTACAATTAGAAATGTTTAGTATAAATATATTTTTCTAAAAAAACTTATGTTTTAAAAACTAAGCAGAGTCATCGTAAATACTTTTGCTGTTCATATAATCTGTATAGTCATAGCAATAAAGAAAGATCAAGGAAAAAATGCTATGGAAATTTACTGTACTCGTCCACACTGTCCAAAATCGATCAATTCTTTTCCCGATCTAAATGAACCTCTAGACCTGAAAAACGTTCGACAAAAATATTGCATAACTTGCGGAATGCCACTCTTTTTAGATGGTCGATATGTGCCGTTGAACGAGTTAAGAAAGGGTGGGTTTGGAGCGGCATTTCTGGCATACGATCGCCGAACTCCAGCCATGCGAAAATGCGTCGTCAAACAGTTGCAACCATCTGCTAGCCTTAATGAAGAACAGATACAAAAGACGACACAGTTATTTCATCGTGAGGCAGAAGTTTTAGAAACATTAGGCACACATCCGCAAATTCCCGAGCTTTTTGCGTTTATTAATTTACGAGTTCCAAGTCGGGAAGGGCAAAAAACTCAGGAGTTGTTTTACTTAGTGCAGCAATATATCGACGGTGAGGATCTAGAGCAGGAACTCAACCGTAAGGGTATGTTTTCAGAAGCAGAAGTTTTAGAAGTTTTACAAAAAATCCTCCCGGTTTTAGAGTTTGTCCATACTCATCACTCTATCCACCGGGATATTAAGCCTTCTAACATTATGCGTGCTCGTAATGGATCGTTATATCTTATAGATTTCGGTGCAGTTAAGCAAGTAGTCAAAGCAACTCCTGAACAGCAAGGATCAAACTCTACAAACGGTATACATTCTGGCATGTTAACAGGTATTTATACAGCAGGCTTCGCACCATCAGAACAGACGGCTTGTCTTGCTGTGTATCCTTCAACAGATTTATATGCTCTAGCAGCTACCTGTGTGTGTTTGCTGACTGGTCAAAAGCAGGTCAAACATTTTATTGACCCTAACACGAAAACTTGGTTCTGGCGCTCACCTAAAGTTAAAGTTAGCGATCGCCTTGCCAATGTTTTAAATCGAATGCTCAAAGATAAGCCAAAAGAGCGGTATCAATCAGCAACGGAAGTTCTTAATGTCTTGCAGCCAACCTCGAATTTGACTTCAAAACTTCTAAACAATTTGGAGTGGTTGGTAGAACCCTTTTTGATTGGGTTTGAAATTGCACTACTTGCAATAGCTTTTAATAAACTCCCAACATTAATTAATGGTGTTTTAGTAAGTATAACTTTGGCTAGCTTTATCTATGCTCAACATCGCCGAATTATAACTAGACATCATTTATCAATTATTACTGGAAGTACACTCGTTGTTGTGCTTTTATTACTATCGGACTTGCCTGCTCGATTAGAAATTCCTTTTTTGAGTTTCATTTTGCAAAATACTCCAATATACGTCATATTATTTGCTACATTTTCTGGTATTTTTGCTATCACTTTATTAGGTTTATCTCAACTCATTTACCAGCTACTTGCCCGCAGGATATAAATATTTCAAGCCTGGTCGTTTTTTTATAGGGTGTGTATTCATGTTGGAAAGAAAAGATTCTCTGCGCCGCTTTGTTGCAGTCATTATTACTTTTATCATTTTAAGCTTATAGAGCATCAGCCAAAAGATCACAAAGATGATTAATGACGGGTGTATTCACTACATAAGCTAAAATACATTAAGACTCTGTTTTATATGTTTAAATGTTGATTTAGTTAAAGGGGAATTAGCATCTACTATCTTAATATAAATTAACAAAGCAAATGCAATGAAAAAGTGGAAGAATCAATTATTGCTATCCTTAACAGGAGCTTGTTTGGCAGTTGGATATTCAAGTTTATTAGCGACAGGAAATGATCAGCAGAGTCAACTAATCTTGAAAAAGAACTTGTTAGCACAATCAGAAATCAATCCAAATGTCAATGAGTATCTTGAAAAGAACAAACCGGAAAGTTATAAGACTCTTAAAAAGAAGCTAGATGAAGCGATTCAGGATGCAAAAAGACCAAGCCAGGATAAAGTGGTAAACAATCTTTGGAGATTGTCAATAAGCAATTCTAAAATCAAGACGAGGATAAAGAACGGTAAAACAGAATTTTTAATGGTGAGTTGGAAATATATAAAAAACCCAAACGAGGATTGGAAGCCTGGTTTGAAACAAATAGAAAACCAGACTTGGTTAACAGCATCTACTCAAGTCAAAGATTTTTGTCATACCTGTAAAGGTTTAGGTATGAAGATTTCTGGTGATATTATGCTTTCGCTAAGATTGCAGCAGTATTTGGGTTTAATTTTGAATAAAAACTCCAATAAGACGCATTTTGTAGAAATGTGGGTGAAAGCTGAAGATTTAAGTAGACCATGTCTTAATTCAAAAATTAATAATTCTAGTTGTCAAGTTTTTGCTGTACCTCCTATTAATAATCCTGTGTTGCAAAAAATATACAAAAATTCCTTTGAAGGTGAAGAACATTATCCTTGGACAGGTTTGGGTTACACATATGATTGGGGAAATCCTCAAAAACCTCATGTTGGGGCAAGCGAATTTATTATTAATGCAACTGTTACCAGCCCCATAACTGTAGAAGTTGTTTCTATAACAGCTACAAAAGAGTATTGTAAGAATAAATATTTAACTGCATCTCATTAACAGGACTTACGCAAAAATAATGTAGTTGTGTCATTGCGACGTAAGGAAGCAATCTCAGAGTCTTGTTCTTTCCTAACTTGTGCCTAGGTGCTAATTAACAGAAAATACAGATTTTTCTAAATCCTTTGTAATACCACTAATCTATTTTGCAAGAGGTAGACAAATGCACACAGACGAATTACGTGTTTTTGTCTGCGTGCATCTGCGGTTCCAAATATCCTCAAATCACATTTTTGCAATAATGCAAGAAATCTGTTCCTTAAGCACCTTCGCGCAGTTTATCCAAAACCCCCCTATCCTCTAAAGTAGACGTATCACCCGAAACTTCTTGCCCAGCAGCCAGATTCCGCAACAAGCGGCGCATAATCTTACCAGAACGAGTTTTGGGCAAAGCATCGGTAAAGCGAATTTCTCCAGGGCGGGCGATCGCCCCAATTTCCTTTACAACGTGTTGCTTGAGTTCTTTACTCAGTTCTTCACTAGGATTGCGATCGCCTTCTAAAGTCACAAAAGCTACTATGTCTTCTCCTTTGAGGTCATCTGGCTTACCGACCACAGCAGCTTCAGCTACTGCTGGATGAGACACAAGGGCTGATTCAACTTCCATTGTACCAAGACGGTGACCTGATATATTAATAACATCATCAACACGCCCCATAACCCAGAAATAACCGTCTTGATCGCGTCTTGCTCCATCTCCAGCAAAGTAGACATATTGCCAATCTTTCGGGGGGATGTGTTCCCAGTAAGTGCGGCGGAACCGGTCAGGATCACCGTATACTGTTCGCATCATACCAGGCCAAGGATGCCGCACGATAAGGTAACCGCCTTCATTGTCACCTACAGAATTACCTTCTAAATCCGCCACATCGGCTAGGATTCCAGGGAAAGGACGAGTTGCAGAACCGGGTTTTGTGGAAATTGCTCCTGGTAACGGTGTAATCATGATACCGCCAGTTTCCGTTTGCCACCAAGTATCAACAATCGGACAGCGTTCACCACCAATCACTTTGTGATACCACATCCAAGCTTCTGGGTTAATTGGTTCGCCTACGGTTCCTAGCAAACGTAAAGAAGACAGATTTCGCGCTTTCGGCAGGTGTTCGCCCATCTTGATAAAGGCACGAATTGCAGTTGGCGCAGTATAAAATATATTGACGCCGTATTTCTCAATAATGTCCCAGGTACAGCCTGGGTTAGAGGCACGAGCCGCACCTTCATACATCACCGTTGTTGCACCATTAGAAAGAGGACCATAAACAATGTAGCTATGTCCCGTAATCCAACCTACGTCAGCAGTACACCAATATACATCTGTGTCTTGTAGGTCAAAAATCCATTTGGTGGTCATGTGAGCGTATAAGTTATAACCAGCTGTTGTGTGTACAACACCTTTCGGTTTGCCAGTGCTGCCGGAAGTGTAGAGAATGAACAGCATATCTTCACTGTCCATTGGTTCGGCGGGACAATCAGCAGAGACATTCTTTTGCAAATCATGCCACCATTGATCACGTCCTGATTCCATGTGAATTTCTTGACGTGTACGCTGCACTACCACAACGTTTTCGACACTGGGAACAGCGCCATCAGCCAAAGCTTTGTCTACTTGTTCTTTGAGAGGGACGATCGCATCCTTACGCCAACCACCATCAGCAGTGACGACGAGTTTTGCTTGAGCATCTATAAGTCTGTCGCGCAAAGCTTCTGCACTAAAACCACCAAAAACAACACTGTGAGGTGCACCGATTCTGGCACAGGCTAGCATGGCGATCGCCGCTTCCGGAATCATCGGCATATAAATGCCAACCGTATCTCCTTTTTTGACTCCCAGTTGCTTGAGTGTATTCGCAAACTGACAAACTTCCCGATGCAGTTGGGCGTAGGTGATGGTGCGCGAGTCGCCTGGTTCTCCTTCCCAAATAATCGCAGCTTTATTTTTACGCCATGTGGTGAGGTGTCTGTCAAGACAGTTGTAAGAAATATTAATCTTGCCATTGACAAACCACTTAGCAAACGGCGGTTGCCAGTCTAGAATTGTGTCCCATTTTTGGAACCAGTGCAACTCTTGTTCTGCTAACTCCGCCCAGAATTTTTGCGGATCAGCTTTCGCTTTGTCGTAGAGTTGCTGGTATTCTTCCAAGCTTTTGATTTGAGCGTTTTGGGAGAATTCAGGGCTGGGGTGGAATAGACGCTTTTCTTGAAGGATTGATTCTATCGTTACTTGGGACATGATTGTTTTTGTAATTGGTGATGTGACTGAATACTACTGAAAACTATTGTGTACGCAGATTTACGAGAAAGTGTTTTGATTTTCGTTAAGATATGGGGCAATTGCAAAATAACTTTATATATAGCTACAAAAAGTGGGCGTTGAGAACCTATTTGACAACACGCTAAACAAAATCTATCAAAAGCTTACAATAACCTTATGGAGGCACAAGCCAAAGAAATTAAGAACTACATCACAGCAGAGTGAAAACACCAACAAGTAGAAATTACAAAGAATATTTAATTTCATCTCTCAAAGACTCAGAACATGCTGCTGCATATATTGCGGTTATGTTGGAATTAGATGAAGAAGGTTATAACCCTGAACTGCTACGTTCAGCACTGAAAGATGTTGTGAATGCGCGTGTTCTATCTGATAATCTCTCCGAAGCAGCCAAACAGCACTATGAAAAATTAGACAAGATACTCGCAGAAACTGGAGGTACTGAAATTCACACTCTAATTGAGTTTCTTGATGCATTAGGTTTTCGGATTGCCATTTCCCTCAAAGATTAATACCCAGTAGCCATGCCAATTACAGTAGAACCCAGCAGCTTATCCCTCAATGACGTTCATAGCCTACTGAAATTACAAGAAGAACCTATCGGCTTATTCACAGACTTCCTAACTTTAGATCCTCTTACGAATTTTGAACAGCAGGATTTATTGAAAATTAGGAATGACTTACGGCGTTATCTCGCCGCAGGCAAAATATCTGAAGGTTTAGTTAAATTTTTGACCTTAGCACCTTTGATGCGAGCGGCTGGATTCTACGATATTCCAATCCGCTTGACGATGGAAGATGTGATAGCGATCGCCATTGAAGATGAGGATACAAGCATCCGAGGACGGATGGATATTTTAGCAGTCAACAACGCTCAAGCCTTGACTGCGCCACCTTTTTGGATTTTAGTGATTGAGACGAAAAATAGTTCGGTAGATGTATTTGAGGGCTTACCGCAATTACTTACCTATGCTTTCAAGAGTTTAGAGCAACAAACATCAGTGTGGGGGCTAGTAACCAATGGACGTAATTATCTGTTTGTCTATTTGAGACAAGGTAATCCCCCAGTTTATCAGCTGATGCCAGAAGTGAGCCTGATTAATACTGATGAATCAATTCAGTTGTTGCAGGTTATGAAAGCGATTTGTCAGTTAGAGAATTTTCAAGGTGGTAAAAATGAATAGAAATTAACCGAGAACTGCGTCTTACAATTTTGAATTTTATATTCTATATTTTAAATTCTAGATTATAAAGCTTTATAGAAATGAGCTTATGTCATAAATTATAACGACAAAAGCATCTTTCTGTAGATTTGAAACGACAACAAAATTGTCTGTTTTGGAATTAAATGAGCAATCTATATGTAAGGTAATATTCCTATGAATTGCATACACTTAAATCTAGATATTCTTTATTATCTAGATATTTTTGGATGTTTTGTAAAATTTGGCGTAAATATTCTATAACCTCTTTCTTGATTTCTAAGAGATCGTCTATAGTCTTGTCACGTCCTACTTCCTCAAATGACTTAATCCCATGTGCTAAATCATTTCTGATTTCTCTCACAACTAAAAGATTTTGCCCGTTCTTGGTTTGAGAGCAATCAGTACAATGTGAAAAACCATATTTATCTGCTATGTCTCTAATCACCTTTGCATCCACATTCCCTGAAAAAATTTTTTCCCGTTCAAATGTAGCTGTGATTATGTCGATAGAGATTTGAGTGATTTTTGAATGAAGATTTTTAGCAGAATCATTTTTAAAAAAAATTTGCACACTTTGAAGTATAGTTATTCTGATCTTAGGTTTTATTTTATCAAAACAAACTCCTGTACTACGAAATTCATCGTAGATTGCTTCAATAGCGTTTCGCATAGTAGATTCAACTAAGTTATAAAGCAATAAAAAACCATTTGCTTTGAGAGTTTTTACTAATTCTGAATCAAGGTTTTTTAATTGGTATTCACCATCACTGTCGAAAAAAGCTAACTTAGCTTTTTCTTTAATCAAGCTTTCTAAAAAAATGAAGTAACCGTCCACTTCTTGGACGCGAGTCTTAAAGTCTAAGAGTACAGTATTCACGATTTTACTAGTAGTTGTTCACGTACATATTCTATACGCCGAATTACTTTATTTTTTGAGCTACTAGCATCAGAACTTGTATATTTTTTATACTCTTCGGAATTTATCCATTCTGTTGATTTTGGTATTAAGTCTTTTTTTTCTCTTAATGCTAGAGTACTACCAGCTGCTAAAGATTCAAATTTAATGCGAGTAGTAGTTTTATCCAGTTTTTTTCCCTGTCGAAATCCATTGGGAAAATATTTTTCCACAAAATGTATCATCAATTCAAATTCCGTTCGCATGTCATCTGTATTTAGTTCTTTATCTTTGTTATATCTTTCCAGAAATTCATTGAGAAAGGAATTCACCTCACTTCCATACTTTTGATAGTTATTCAAAAAAGCAAAGAAACGCAAAATATATTCTTGAGGCTCACGGCTGTTAATAGCTTTATTAGAGAATAAGCATAAATGACGGAACTTAGAATTTTTGGATAATTCCTCAATCAGATCCAAGAATGGTCCACGTAAGATTCCTCTGCGCTTTTCCATCTTGTTAAGTTCAACGCTACCTGTGTTAATTCTTTCAAACAAATCCCTTCGCACTTCTTCATCTGCTTCTTCACTGAGTTGGATCATGCGAAGTGTGCTTCGTTTAAAGCGTCTCTGACGGGCGAGTGGTAAATCCTCAAAGGTAAAGCCATTAAGCTTTTTTAATTTCTCTAATTTATCTAAAGTCAGTTGATTGTTCAAAAATCTTGCTAAAGTGCGAATGCGTTGTGAACCATCTATAATTTCTAAACGTGCTTCATCTTGTTCATCACCACGGACATCAGCTACAAAAATGTATGGTATCGGCAAGCCTAGAAGTACAGACTCAATAAACTTTGATTGCCTGTCTTCATCCCAAGCCATTTCTCGTTGGTAGTCTGGTATAAACAGTTCATTGACATCCTCGTCTATTCCATCCATGTACTTCTGAACCAGAATTTCGATAGGATACTCTTTTGTGTCGTAATCAACTGGTTTTTGCTTTTCCCGGAGTTCTACTTCCGCAGCTTCTTGCCTCTGCTGCGTTATTTCTGGCTTTGAGCGCATATTTTATTAACCTTGGGTCATGAGTTTTGCTCTATGCTAGAGGAGTTTAACGCTTGGTGTGACTGATTTAGAGCATGAAAAGCTCACACAAAGCCGCAAATAAAATCCTGGTATGATAGCGCCCTAGTGTAACATCACGCACCCTCTTTTGGAAAGCTGCTGAGTTCCAAAGCGACATGCTGCTTTGTGAGTCCCGAACGCGAGTGCGTGTGCGGAGGATATAGGAACACGCTTTAGATTTATTTAACAAAACCTCATTGACACTTTTGAGCTGATGACAAAGTTTTCAACCCCACCTTTGCCGTTCCATACAGCCGACTAAACTCTTGCTCGTAATGCGCTGCTACGATGGGATTTTGTATAGCTATTAAAGTTTCATCGTTCAAATAGTTCCCCGCATTAGACCAGTTGTGGCTACCAGTGATCACCAATGTGTCATCTAAGATTGCCATTTTACTATGAACTGCGCGATCGCCCATTAAACCAGTCGGAAAACCAACAGTGGTAATTGGATGCTTCCAAGGTTTCACTCTAATTAAGCTACGTTTCTTGCCTAAACGAGGACAAACACCCATTGCATCGTATGCTTTGGAGTAACTTTGTCTAAAAAAATCCGGATCTATCAAAACTTTTATATCTTCAACACCTTGATCATGCACACTACCAAGAGTGTCACTAATCTTTTGATCCGAAAAAACAAACACTGCAATATGTACGCTCTTTTTAGCTTGCTCTAAATAAGAGGCAATCATTCCATTACTAGTTCTTGTTATATCATCTTTTTTGCTTCTAGCTGGCGAAAAATTGACGGTGATAGTTCCTAGCCCAACTGGAATTGTTACAGGAGATCTTTGTGGCTTATAGGATTTGAATAATCCCTGCCACATATAGTTAAATTCATCAGTAAAAGTTTTGGCAAGTTGAGGATTATTAGGAACAACAACCATATTGTTGGGATTACCACGGCTGTCAAGATTTCCAAAATCTCCATGCATATCAGATGTTGTCAGATTACCGCTAGAAATAATAGTTGTCGTTCCATCTACAACGACAAATTTATGATGCATAAGTCCACTGCCTTTTTTGGCATTGTTAGATCTATCATCTTTGATTTCAATTCCAGATGAGTGCAATATAGCCAAAGGATCAGCAGGATATCGCTTTAATTCTTCATACGCTTGCTTATCATGCCGATTCATCCGGGGAATTTCTGCTTGTGTATATTTATCTAAACTTTTATTGTACTTATTATCTATTAATACTCTCACTTTTACTCCGCGTTTGCGAGCAACTGTTAGCGCTTCAGCAACTTTCGGAAGCCGAAACTCCATCACTGCTAAATCCACAGTTGAGTTTGCTTGGTTTATCGCCTCGATAATTTGCTGTTCTAAATTGTCTCCCTTGCGGTTAAAGTGACGGTATGGATCTTCATAGGAAGACGCTAAATTTTGATTGAAATAGACTTTTACAGCAGAGTCTTGAGGTAAAGGTTGAACAAGTTTTGTCTTTGGTGAAAATTTGAGGACGTTAACTAAAACAATCCCGATAAGAAAGATAGGTAATATAAAGCTCGTCCTTCTAACAACTTTAAAATTTTGTTTATCAGAAGTCATCAAATCTAATAGGAGTTTCATTAAATAATAAAAAAGTGTAGCGCGTCGTTTTTACTCAGTTTTAAGATTGAGTGATATCTTTTACCAGTATTCTTTTAAAAAAAAGCCATAACAATACGGCTCTTACGGAAGTTAATTTGTTTTTCTCACAAAAATTGCACCAAATTTAAAATGAACTACCTACACCCCGACACCAGGAGTGTAACTTTTGCTGCAAAGGCGTTTGCATTTTGTCTAGTGTTTCATCCCAGATTAAAACCATTAGTCTTAGTAATACTTTCACATTTTTAGTAAAAATACTCAAATCAGACTTTAGTTAGGTTCCGAAAGCATATATACTTAATAAACAATTAATAAGAAAAGTAAAGAAAAGTTAAAGATGAAAAGACACTATGTTTGCGCTTATCGTTGTCACAAATAGAAGCTCTTTACGTCGAGTCGAATTTAACTTTGTTAAGAGAAAAGCAGAGATGATCCACTATTTGTGGTTAAAAAAGTTCTGCCCTCAGGTTGGTATTCATCGCCCCAAATGTCATAACTTAATTTGTTGAATCGGTTATAAGGGCAAAAAATCCAGTTTTTTGCCTGACAGGTAACAGCTAGTTATTCGAGGATTTCTGGGCTAATTGCAGGAGACATGAACGCTTTGGAACTGGTAAAACGTTATATCGCAGGGCAGAGAGATTTTAGTCAAACTTTTCTTAAAGGAGCAAATTTAAGTGAGGTTTGTTTAACTCAAGCAAATCTCCGCGAATCGGATTTTACAGGTGCTGATTTGAGTTGGGCAATTCTCCATCGAACAGACTTAACCTGTGCTGACTTCACAGAAGCTAACCTTAACGCGGCAAACCTGATTGCAGCAATGCTATCAATGGCTGTGTTGATTAGAGCCGACTTGAGTAGAGCCAATCTTAGTAGAGCGATTTTATATCAAAGTAATCTTCAAGACGCAAACTTTACTAGAAGTAATCTGAGTTGGGCTAGCTTGGTTGAAGCTGATTTATCCAGAGCTGTTCTTCTAAAGACAGATTTAACTGGCGCTAATTTAACCAGAGCTAACCTGAAAGAAGCGCTCATGTTCAAAGTCAATTTAACAGGAGCAATCCTAACCGGGGCAATCATGCCCGACGGTACTATTCACGACTAGACTTACAGCTGGAAATTCACATAAGGGAAATTGCAAGTACAATTCTCACGTGTCGGATTAATTGTTAATCCTTGCGCCTTCCTAAATAATAAACTTATAGGGATCATTCACAAACTACGTGATACGTAGTGAATGTGAACCAAACCACCTTGGA
>NZ_CAWPKW010000339.1:0-1516 GCF_963888615.1 Brasilonema octagenarum UFV-OR1
TTATAAACCAGTTGCCGTTCGAGCTTTTTACTTCCTGTTTAATCTTCCAAAAATTAAGCCTAAATCTGCTAGTTCTGTTGCTAAAATTTTTGCTAACACTTTTGATACAGGGTTTAAGTTATCATCGAAATTAGAAGTTGAGATTGTTCTTAAGCGAGTGATTGATGATGCTGTCATGATTGATTATAACTTTGGTCGTGCTCATACCCGTACTCAAGCTCTTTATCTTCTTTATGACATTGATACTGTTATTGAGCTAGATCATGAGTTACGGTACCAGATAGAAGACCTCAAGTGTCAACTGCCTGATCCTTTTCAAAGAGAATTTAAGGAGTGGTGGCAAATTAAAGGTAAAGTCTGGATTGAACAACTGAGAACCATGATGATTAAACATCGCAATATTGGGCATGACTGGCAGTTTAGCGATAACCAAAAAGAACTGTTGCAACAGTATTACGATGCCAATAAGCTACTAGTAGATTCCTTGAATAGCGATTGTTATATCAGCCGCGAAGTCAGACAAGAAATTGAGGAGACGTTGCTTTTACCTATCGCGGAGATTGAGAAACGACAGGGGTGAGGCGATCTTTGAAGAAAGTGAGCGATCGCCCCTTAAACATCACAACTGTTCCCACTGATCTTTCTCAATTCCAGCTTGCCGCAATATTTCAGCCAAAAGCCCTTTGCCAATGTCACTTTTGTGAGGATTTGGTATTCGCACTGTGATATCATCCTTGATCATATACTGATGCTTGCTCCCAGAATATGGTCCTTCAAATCCTAGTTGCCTCAAATACCGGATTAAGTCTGAACGCTTGATAGGTCCCAAAGAGGGCATTATGCTACTTTCTTGATTGACAGTTCAATGCCATCAACTACGGGTAATGGCAGATGACGAGAAACTCGTAATAAAATCCACTCTTCCAAAACTTCTACTAATTCTTCTCTACAAGCTTCCAAAGAATCTGCATTAGCCCAGACACCTTGGAATTCAGGAATTTCTCCATAAAAGGTGCCATCATCTGACAAAATCTTATATTTTGCTTTCAATAGAGCAGTTTGTATGTATTTCGTCAACATAATTTGTGTCCTACAAAATTAAAGCTTGTGTCAATTCCACTCATCCCTAATTTGCTGTTGATACTCCAAAGGGTCTTGAGTGAGTTTAATCACACCAGCATACTTGTTTAAATTAAACTCTTCTTTTTGTTGAGCTTGATAAGCTTTCAATATTTGCTCAATTTTCTGCCAGTCTTGATAGTCAATCAACACTGCACCTGGACGCATTGCTTCATCAGTTACAATTTTTTTCTTAACAGGTAACATAATTGTTTGCTTGCGATGCACAGCTTCTAAAATATCACGCAACTTTTGCCAAGCGCTCAATACTTGTCACGTACCACATTATATATGCCTCCTCGTCACTTCTCAATTCTTGTTTAAAACTACGCACAAACTCCTCTGGCAATAGCATTATCCAGTCAAGAAGCATTAATTTCTTTTTTTCTTAACGGGA
>NZ_CAWPKW010000340.1:0-29259 GCF_963888615.1 Brasilonema octagenarum UFV-OR1
CTGGTCTCACCAGATACCTCTGTCGGGAAACCCTCATCAAGTACTGGCTCCGCAACGCGCTGCTCACCGCTAAAACTCCACCCATAGCTTGAGCCACTCGTCCAGGGGTCAATTTATCCATAGACTTCTGCCAGGGGAGCTGATTATCAGCAACGATATCACGAGCTAACCATAACTCCCAAGTCATTAACGGCATTAAATCACTCCAGTGTATGCCCTTCGGGCACGCTACGCTAACGCATTGCTCTGGAGTACTGAATTTTGGTACTGTCCAATGTAACTGGACAGGACTTACGCAACTGGCACAAGCGACAGCGCGGCGTTGCGGCAGATCGCGCCAAACAACTAGACGATAAACATAGGGCTAGTAGTGCATAGTAATGATTTAACGCAGTGGGCGCGAAATTTCCGCAACCACTGGGGTGGGGTGCATCACGCCAGGTCAAGCAAGGGGGTTCGACGCCCCCTTGCTTGACAACCTCCCGCCAGATTGTTCTTGAATATATCGTTTTACGATTTTCAAAGGTGCTCTCCACAAGAAACAATGCACTTTGAGTCGTGCCACAGTTTTGCTTTACCCCAGTAAAATTTATCTATTTCAGACTTATATCTCTCTCTAAGAATTCGACTATTTTTGCTTCTTCTCAACTCAGCTTCCCTGAGTCATTTTGTGCTTTTTAGTCTAAAGTCCAGTTATTTACTATCGGGACTTAGACAAAAAACACCCATAAAAAAGGCTAAAATCTTTATACGGAAAGACTTTGACATCGTTTTGCCTGGTTTGTTGATATATTTGGGTTTGCGCCATTTTTGAGCATTTGGTGTATTTCCCTTACCCTGCATGGGTTTGAGGCTTATTTTTCACTCAAAAATGTTTAAGTCCCGCTATTTACTATCGCTTCTTTGCTTTTTCTTAGATAATTTATTCTTTAGAAGTCCCTAAGGAGCAAGTTTGAGATGGCGAAACCTAGTTTTTGGAACATAGGTAGAAAAAAGCCTGTATTTCTCAGGTTGCGAATGATCCTGTTAGTTGTGCTAGGGCTGATTTTCAGTAGTAGTGTTTCTCTATTACCATCTAATTCCAGACTTCTTGCCCAGAAACCCTCCCCCCCTGTAGGGGGGTTATTTTATGCTTCTGCTTCAGTATCTTCTACTAGTGAACAAGTCAAAGCGCCCTCAAACACAGAACAACTGATGCAACAAGGAAAGACTTTATACCAAGCAGGACAATTTGCTGAGGCGGCGCAAAGTTTCCAGCAGTCTGCACGGGTTTATGAGTTCCAAAAAGATGCCTTCAATCAAGCTTTGGCGTTAAATTATCTTTCTTTGACTGAGCAAAAATTGGGACGGTGGAACCAAGCAAATGTTGCTATAACAACCAGCCTCAATTTATTAAACCAATTAAAATTGAATACAAGTGACATGAAACACATTCTCGCCCTAGTTCTTAACACTCAAGGCAGTTTGCAATTAGCGTTGGGGCAAGCTGAAAATGCATTGGAATCATGGCAAAAGGCTGCTAATATTTATGCCGAAATTGGTGATACTGCGGGGAAGACTGGTACTTTAATTAACCAAGCTACAGCCTTCCAATCCTTGGGGCTTTACCGGCGGACGATGAGAATATTCGAGCAGGTAAAAAAAAATCTGGATTCTACACCAAACTCCCTCCTGAAAATTTCTGGATTGCGAAGTTACGGCAATGTACTGCTAGCAAGTGGGAATATAGATGAGTCTCAGAAGGTGTTGGAGCAAAGTTTGGCATTGGCGCAACAGTTGCCAGCATCACAAGAAGAAAGTTCTATTTTACTTAGTTTAGGCAATGCCGCCTTTGCCTTGGGCAACAGAAATCTACTCAAAGATACTATCAACTCTGAGGATAACTTTCTACCGTCGCACTGCGCACAAGGTACAATGCAAGAGAGCGATCGCCCAAGGGACAGATCCCAGAAGGAGCATCGCTTTGCAATAAGCCAGAGGCTTGACGCGAAGCGTATCGCGCAAACAAATAATGCTGAGTCTTACTACAGAAAAGCTACTGAATTATACCATAAAAGTGCGAATAAGTCAACTTTAACACTGACTGCCGTACAAGCACAACTCAATCGCTTGAAGGTATTACAGTATCTTCAAAAGCAACCAACGGATGAAGATTTGCGAGCAATCCAATCTTCGCTCTTAAATTTAACTCCCAGTCGAGGCGCAGTCTATGCCAAGGTGAACTTTGCCCAGAGTTTAGTTTGTCTGACACAAGGAGGGGGAGAGTGGGGGGAGGACAAGAGGACAACAAGAGAAATTTCCAATTCCCCAATTCAAAATCGCGCAACTAAGATCCAAAATTCCCAAGAAATTATCCATTTATTAAACACGGCTGTGCAACAAGCTAAAGACCTAAAAGATACACGTGCTGAGTCTTATAGTTTAGGTTATCTGGGTCAATTTTACGAGATGGAAAAACAATGGTCGCAAGCACAGCGATATACTGAATCAGCCTTAAACCTTGCTCAAATAATTAATGCTCCTGATATTGCCTATCAGTGGGAATGGCAACTGGGACGCTTACTGTTGGTTCAGGGAGATAGAAAAGCTGCAACTGTAGCTTACACCACAGCAGTAGAAACTCTGAAATCTATACGTAGTGACTTGGTAGCTCTCAATCCCGACGTTCAATTTGACTTTCGGGATGAAGTAGAACCTGTTTATCGCCAGCTAGTTGCATTACTTTTACAACCTTCACAAATCTCCTCCGAGAAAGCAGGAATCAAAGGAGAAGTCAGCCAGAAAAACTTAAAACAAGCTCGTGATGCGATTGAAACTTTACAATTGGCGGAATTAGACAACTTTTTTCGAGATGCTTGTATTACCGTCAAACCAAAGCAGATTGACGAGGTAGTGGATAATGCTAATCCTGCTACAGCAGTTTTTTACTCGATTATTTTAACAGACAGTATCGAAACAATTGTCAAATTACCCCAGAGAAAAGAACTTCGGCACTACACAACTGACAAACCCAAAGCCGAAGTAGAAAGCACCTTAGAAGCACTGCGACAAAAACTAGAACAACGCTATACATTTCGCGATCGCGAAGAGCTATCCAAAGAAGTGTATAAATGGATTATCAAACCTGCGATTGCAGATTTGGAGCAAAGCAACGTCAAAAATCTCGTCTTTGTGTTGGATGGTTCGTTGCGAAATATTCCAATGGCTGCACTTTATGATGGCAACCAGTATCTTATAGAAAAGTACAGCATTGTCTTATCACCTGGTTTGCAACTGCTAGCAGACAAATCAAAACGGGAACGATTTGAGGCTTTAACAGCTGGACTGACAGAATCTCGCCTCAATTTGAGTCCTTTACCCAACGTCGCCACTGAATTGAAGCAAATTGCAGCAGTTATTCCCTCGAAACAACTTCTCAACGAAGATTTTACTCAGAAAAGTGTTGAAAAGCAAGTTGATTCTGCTTCTTACAGAATCGTTCACCTCGCAACCCACGGCAAATTCAGTTCCCAGCAGGAAGAGACATTTATTCTAGCTTGGGATGGCAAGATTAAGATTAAGGAATTGGGTGAGGTACTGCAAACAAGAGAACAAGTGGTAGGGCGTTCATCTCGCGTACCTCCTCCTATCGAATTACTTGTCCTCAGTGCTTGTGAGACAGCTACTGGAGATAAGCGAGCTGCTTTAGGACTCGCTGGATTTGCTGTGCGTTCCGGCGCACGTAGTACCCTGGCTTCGTTGTGGCAAGTAGATGATAATTCTACCTCTATTCTCATGAGTAAATTCTACCGACAGTTAACGCGAGATCCGAAGATAACTAAAGCAGAAGCTTTACGTCGCGCCCAAGTGTTCGTTTTGCAGGATAAAGGACATCCATTTTATTGGGCACCTTATGTTTTAGTGGGGAATTGGCTTTAGCTCAACCGTGAGAGGTTTGTTCCCAACTGGGCAATCACGATTGCCTTATGTCCCGTGCCTATCACTTGGCAATTGGCGGCTGACATCCCAATGATGGACTCCCTACTTTGTGAGGCGTTACCGCAGGCACATCAGCGACAAGTATGACATCCCCATTCGCATTCACTACCCAGCCTTGAGCTTCGACAATTTCACCCGTAGGTGTATTGACCAAATTAGGATTTTGTAATTTTTCTCCCTCTCTCCCTCTCTCCCTCTCTCCCTCTTGCCCCCTTATCCCCAGAGGGGACCCCGAGTTCCCCCTTGGTACAGCAGTGAGTCGCCAATCTTCCCATACTGCATCGCTGTTGAGTGTGTTGTTAGGAGAAGGAGGTAAACCACCACGTCCGGTATAAGTGAAGCTACTTTTAGCAGTTCTCGCGCAGACATTTTCGTCTACTAAACGGGCAACATCTACCACATCTACTGTTAAGGGAACTAATCCTTTAGTGGGGTCTATATCCGGGGTGTTGATTTGCACCGTACCACTAATTCCAAGTTCAGAACTGGCTGTAATGTCGTTTTGCGGTGTCAACTGGGAGCGAGGCTGAATTCCGAAGATACTTTGAGCATTAATTTGAACTTGACCACCTCTGCCTGTAAAGGCATTCGCAGTAATGTCGCTGTTTTCTTTGGGAGGAGCAACAATGAAGCCATTCGGGGCATTGATAGTGATGTTACCGCCATCTCCACCATTTTGTTGATTGCCTGCGGTGGTAGAAATTTGAGCGCCACGACGCAGAAGGAGTAAATCGCGCACATTGAGGTTGATATTGCCACCGTTACCCGATGTAGATTCAGCATTAAGTGTGCCACTGTTGTCTAGGGTAACTCTAGGTGAGGTGACGATAATATCTCCAGCAGTACCCGTTGGACTTTGGGAACTAACGAACAAGCCCCTGTTACCGTTTGAACTGTTACTAGAAATGTTGACAAAATCAGTAGCATTAACTTTAATTGTGCCTGCATTCCCTTGTCCGAGAGTTTGAGCTGTCAGTTGAGCGCCATCTCGTAATGAGAAAGAACTAGAATCGATAGTAATATTACCCCCATTGCCTACTGTCCCCGTTTGCACCTGACTGCTAATCACACTAATAAAACCGTTTTTCTCCCCAGCAATATCAACAGCGCCAGTAACTTTCACATTGACATTCCCCGCATCCCCTCGTCCTGCTGGTTGGGTAGCAGATGCTTCACGAGTCAGGGTTTGCAGTTGAGTGCCATCAATGAGTGATAGTGTTGCCGCCTTGATATCGATATTGCCACCCTTACCTACACCTCCTGCTTCCACTGTGCTGAGGATGGAAGTACGAACAAGGGAAACAGCATCGAGTGCACTCACTGTCACATTTCCCGCATCCCCTTGTCCACTGGTTGAAGTAGAAAGTTGAGCGCCATCTCGTAACGAGAAGGAACCAGAATTGATAGTAATATTACCCCCATTGCCTATTGTCCCGGTTTCCACCCCACTTACAATACCACTAAAATAATCGTTTTTTCTCCCGGCAATATCAACAGCGCCAGTAACTTTTACATTGACATTCCCCGCATTTCCCCGTCCTGCTGGCTGGGTATTAGATGCACTATCAGTAAGGGTTTGCAGTTGAGCGCCATCAGTCAGTGATAGTGTTGCAGCATTGATGTTGATATTGCCACCTTTACCTACACCTCCTGCTGCCACCGTGCTGAGGATGGTAGCATTACCAGCAAGAGAAACAGTATCAAATGCCCGCACTGTCACATTCCCCGCATTGCCTTGTCCATACGTTGAGGCATTAAGTTGAGCGCGATCTTGTAACGAGAATGAACCAGAATCGATAGCAATGTTACCCCCATTGCCTTTTGACCCCAAACGCACTTGATTGCTAACTATGCTCCCAGTGCCAGCAACTTTGATTTCTCCAGTAGCATTCAGCGTAATATCTCCTGCAACAGTTTCCGGTGTCCCCAAACCTTGCCCAATACCAGCACTTAGGACACTTCCTCCCAATATCTCTAAATTCCTGGCATTGACTGCAATATTACCGCCACCAGCCCCTTCTACATATATACCTGCTTGATTGGTAAGGGATACATCTGCTCGTGCAACATTCTCAGGAAATCTCAAGCTAAGATTATCGCCATTTACACCTAGCGCTACAGTACCAGCTTCCGCCAATCCTCCTAACTCAACTCGTCCACCATTAGCATTTAATTGTCCCCCATCCATGCTGACATTACCACCCACCAGCAATAAGCTCTTACCATCTGGTACTCGTAAACCACTAGCGTTTAAGCCTGCTGGATCTGTTTGGGTGGGTGCAATTGAGTTATTTTGAATTGGTGCTGCAGCAATTTGATTAAAGAAAAAAGCTGAAGGATTAACCGTCAACAGTGGAGGAGTATTCGGATTCGTTGCGCTGAAAAAACCTTGATTACCAAACTCTATTGCATTAGCTGTCGTCCCAACAAACGAACCCCTAACATCCAAACTGGCATTTCGTCCAAAAATAATCCCATTCGGATTAATCAAAAACAGATTAGCATTACCCAAAACACCAAGTTTCCCAAAAATCCTAGATGCCTCACTCCCCGTCACCCGACTCAGAATATTCTCAATTCCACTTGGGTTAGCAAAATACGCTTCTCGTCCTTCACCGATATTAAATTGTGAAAAACTGTGAAACAGGTTAGCGCCGCGAATTGCTCCACCATCAATTCTGTCAGCTTGTGGGCTTGTTGGTGTAACTACAGAACTTTCTGCTCCTAGAGTCCTATCAGCTACGGGTTTAAGTTCTTGAGCAATAGTAGAATCTGCAGAGAATACGAGTGGGAGCAACACGGCTACGCTAAGCGCACACCAAGGAGCAATTCCTAACCTTAAGAAGAACTTGCACACAAGAGCATTTATCCTTAACAAGCGACACCCCCCAGGAATGTTTTGCAATTGCACTCTTTTTTGATTCAACCACATTTTCTGGGGTGTGGTCATAAGTGGTTGGTTGAGACTGACGCGGTGACGCGGAGAATGGGAGACGCGGTGAAGTTGACCTATGTCCACCAACTGTTTTTGACCACACCCGATGTCCAATGCCGTATGCTCATCTTAAAGAGTACAACAAGAGGCGATCGCTTCGGTAGCAATATCTTCTAATCCCACAGACTCCAACAAGTTTTTCCAATCAGCTGCCAACGTTGTATCTCGGAGTTTAGCACGCCTAAGTTCTCCTAAAGTTGTTACAGCATCTTGCCATATGCCTGCTTGAGCATAAAGGGCGACTCGTTGGCGCAGTGTTGCTGTTTGTAAGCGGCGTGTTAAGTCATTTTTCAGGGCGATACGTTGCACTAACCCCTCAACTGCGATTGCCTTATGCCCCGTGCCTATCACTTGGCAATTGGCGGCTGACATCCCAATGATGAACTCCCTACTTTGTGAGGTGTTACCGCAGGCACATGAGCGACAAGTATGATATCCCCATTGGCATCCACTACCCAGCCTTGAGCTTCGACAATTTCACCTGCAGATGTATTGACAAAATTAGGATTTTGTAATTTTTCTCCCTCTCTCCCTCTCTCCCTCTCTCCCCCTTGGTACAGCAGTGAGTCGCCAATCTTCCCACACGGCATCGCTGTTGAGTGTGTTGTTGGGAGAAGGAGGTAAACCACCACGTCCGGTATAAGTGAAGCTACTTTTAGCAGTTCTCGCGCAGACATTTTCGTCTACTAAACGGGCGACATCCACCACATCTACTTTTAAAGGAACTAATCCCTTACTGGGATCAACATCAGGTGTGTTGATTTGCAGTGTGCCACTTAAGTCAGGAGTTGCCCCTTTGGCAGTAATATCACTTTGTGGGGAAGGTTCTTTCCTGGGCTGGATACCAAAGATACCAGCAGTATTTTTTATGGTGACATTCCCGCCACGGAAGTTAGCGGAATCAGCACGAATATCGCTATTTTCTTTGGGAACAGCGATGATGAAACCATTTTTAGCATCGATAGTTATGTTACCGCCAGAGATATTGCTTCCACTGGCGTTGGTGGTGATACTACTGCCACGACGTAGTAATAACAAAGGTGAATTGAGAAAGATATTTCCCCCACCTCCAGTAGTATCGGCGTTGATTTTAGCGCGGTTGTCCAACAAGATAGAGTTAGCATCTACAGTCAAGTTGCCAGCTTTCCCGGAATTTGCGCTGCTGACTGTAACTTGTGCCCCATCCCGTGCTACTAACTTTCCTGTACTCAAAGTTAAGTCTCCGCCATTGCCAGCGCCTGTAGTTTCAGCGGATATAATTGAGCCATCGCCAGTGAGGGTAATAGATTTAGGAGCAGTTATTCTTAAGGTTCCACCTTTACCGCTACTACTTGTGGATGCGGATATTTGCGCTTGTTTTTGGAAATTCACCGTTAAAGTTTGCCCATCACCAAGAGGTTGAAAAGTTAAACTCCCAGCGTTTCCAGCGCCAGAGGTGGAGGTAAGAATCTTCCCATCTTCAACACTCAAAGTATTAGCGCTGACTGTGATATCGCCTCCTGTTGAGTTAGTTACAGTTGTGGCGTCTAAAACAGCTCCATCAGTTACCCGTAGGTTGTTAGCTGTAACGCTGATATTACCACCCCGTCCAATTTGACTACTACTGGATGTTCCTGGTAATAGTTCATTACTACCACCACTAGCAGAGCGTAAAGCGCTTCCCTGATTAGAAATGCTGACTGTATCAGCATTCACCTTAATCTCTCCTGCAAATCCATCTCCTAAAGTCTGGGTTTGTACAATTCCAGATTTGGTTATGGAAACTCTAGGGGTGCTCAGTTCAACTCTACCACTGTTACCAATTGCTCCTGGAGCCACCCCGCTTAATATTGAGCCATTGTTAATTGTTATCGAGTCACTAGCTTTGATTGAAATATCACCTGCTTTACTATTTTGTCCAAAGGTAGTTGTGGCGACCGCTGCGCCATTATTAATCATCAGCCTTCCGGTTTCTATTTTCAAGTTACCTGCGCTGCCAGTAGAACCAACGGTTGTTTGGGAAAACACACCTGAAGGAAATACAGTTCCAGAGGGAGGTTTGTCAGTAGTTCCATTTGGAATATAACCGCCAAAGTATGTACCTAGTGGAAGTCCAATAATGTTACCAAAATTTTGTGGAACAATAAATTGAATAGGATTAATACCTTGAGGTATGGTGGTTGTTCCACCACTCAGTTCTACTGTATCAGAAGCCATTAAAGTGATGTTTCCGCCTGCTCCTGTGCTGTGAGCGGAAGCGGATAGTTGTGCACCGTTAGTGAGGGAAATTAAAGGAGCGCTGATTTGAATATCTCCCGCTTTGCCAGAACCAAATGTATCGCTCAATATTGCACCATTATTGAAAACAAAAGGAGCATTGCTCTTGATAGTGATGTTTCCTGAACCTTTTCCTCCAGAAGAGTTAATTGATGTTAGATTACTCCCTTCCCGCTAGAAGATTATCTAGAATGTAGTATAAGGTCAGACATGGCGGTGACAGGGAGAGAAAAGTGGAGAAATTAAGGAGAAGGCGAAAGTTTGAGCTATGCGATCGCCAACTGGACTGGGATTTGTGGCAAAAACTGTACTACAAACACCAACAAGAATATCTGCGTCAAAGATTAGTGGCAATAAAATATTTGTATGAGGGAAAAACGAGAAAGGAGGTGTCAAAATTACTTGGATGTACTTATAAAACCCTAACAACTTGGATAGATAAGTTTCTGATAGGTGGGCTGGTGGAATTGACACAAACAATTAGACACTCTGTACCATGTAGACTAAATTATGACCAACAGCAAGAGTTAAAGAAAATGCTTCTAGAACAAAAACCTATAGATTATGGCGTAGATAGAAATATATGGACGGGAAAAATTATTTGTCATGTGATTAAACAAAGATGGGGAGTTGAACTAAAGGATAGCCGTATCTATGAAATTTTAGATGAATTACATATGTCACATCAAAAAGCGCATAGAGACTATGCTAATGCCGATCCAGACAAACAAGCTGGATTTGTGTCCACTCTAAAAAAAAATTAATAAATCGGGAAAAGACGGAGAAAGTTGTATTTTTTGACGAATTTGCAGTTTACGCTCGTCCCAGTATATTTTACGCTTGGGCACAGAAGAATACTCGTCCTCAAGTACCTAGTAATGAACGTAGCCAGCGTCAAAAACTGAATGGAATGATTTGTATAGATGCTGTTACAGGAGAAGAATATTTAAGATTAAAAGAACACTCCAAAACAGAAGATGTATCTGGTTACTTCGCCGAATTCTGCTTAGATGGCGTGAAACAGGGGGTGACAAAGTTAACTGTTATTTTAGATAATAATTCAACTCACAAACAAAAAATGCGTTCTCAGTTAAAAGTGCATTTATCAGAACTTTTGATTCAAGATAAGATTGAAGTTGAGTTCATTGATACTCCACCTTACTCGCCGAATTTCAATCTCGCTGAATACATTATTCATCTTTTAAGATTGATGGTATTACATCACCAACCTTTAGATATCACTTTACAGAAAGTCCGAGAAAAACTAGAAAATTTATTATTACTTAACCATGTGCAAACTCCTGAACAAATCCAAAACACTCTAGAACACATTTACAGCTTAGTTAGGTAATCTTCTGACTGTCTAAATGTAATTGTTAAAATTTTGACGTGTATATTCTGTTAAGATTTGTAGTATAGTGCTTCACCGCCAATCTCAATTCAGTTGGCGCTCGCCCCCAGGAAGACTGCAAACGGAGTTTGCATTGCTCTAACCCAAGCGCTCCTTAGGGCGATCGCATAGCTCAAATTTTCCTCTTCTCCTTAATTTCTCCACTCTTGTCTCCCAGTATACATTCTGTATGACTTTATCCTACATTATAGGTAATCTTCTAGCGGGAAGGGAGTAATGGTATCTGTGGCGCTCAATGTTATCGTTCCCCCAGTACTTCCTGTTGAAAGGGAGTAGGAGTACAGATGTTGTGTATTAATATTACCACCTGCTTTGAGTGTTATCGCTCCCCCTATACCTGAGGAGGCGTTGGAGTTGGAGTACAGATCTCCTGTATTAATATAACCACCTGCACTGAGTGTTATCGCTCCCCCTGTACCTTCTTTGTCTCTGCCGTTGGAGGAGGAGTCCAGATTTTGTGTATTAATATAACCACCCGCACTCAGTGTTATCGCTCCCCCTGTTTTAGTTGAAACAGTAAAGTTGGAGTTGGAGGAGGAGTCCAGATTTTGTGTAATAATATAACCACCCGCACTCAGTGCGATCGCTCCCCCTGTACCCGCTATACCTGACTGACCAGCACTAGAAGAGGAGTTCAAGTTTACTGTATTAATATTACCACCTGCACTGAGTGTTATCGCTCCCCCTGGATGATCTGCCATACCTGAGCGGCGGAAGGAGTAGGAGTTCAGGTCTTGTCTTGCATCAATATTACCACCAGCTACCAGTGTTATCGCTCCCCCTCTACTTATAGAACCTAAGTCTGAGTAGGATGAGGAGTAGGATTCTAATTTTTGTGTATCAATATTACCACCAGCCAATAGTGTTATCGCTCCCCCTGTGCCCGCAGAACTTGAGTTGGCGTTGTTCTTGGAGTAAGAGAGCAAATCGCCAGTAGTGGCAATGTTGCCACGAACGGCATTTATGGTAATGTCCCCACCATTACCACCTGTACCTACGTCGTTAGAGCTTGAGTTAGATGCCAAAGAGCCAGTTGTAATGTCTCCCAAGCCAGCAGTTAGCTGAATCTTACCCCCATTTTTGGCGATACCTTGTTCAGAGTACGAAGAAGAGTTCAAATTTCCTGTAGTTACGCTACCATTAGCTTCTAAGCGAATCGCGCCTCCAGAACCTGCTGTGTTATTACCACGCGAGAAAGAGTACAAATTTTGGATGTCAATATTGCCGTTAATAGCTTTCAAGTCAATAGTACCTCCATCGGATTCGGTTATAGCATCATTGTTTTGTGTTCCATTGATGCTGATAAGTTGAGTTTTGATATTCCCCGACTCGGCTTGAGAGCTAACTATCCCCCCGATCCCGTTAAACGGTTGTAGGACAACATTTTTCAGCGTAATTCCCTGTGGCACATTTGAGTTACCAGAGGCTAGTGCATTTTCAGAATTGACACCGACTTGAGCCAAAGTACTTTGTCCGGAACGCAAAATTAGCGCTGAAGTTTTGCTTAAAGTCTCAGTATCTGTTTTGGGAAGCAACTCAGTTGTACCCGGTTTAATGATATTGATATCGCCGCCAAAGCGAATATTCCCTTGAGATTCAACGTAAAGCGATGCGCCTGTATAATTTGCTGCAATATCTACATCACCTACTGCGCTGATAACAGGAGTGTTCTGAGAGCTAATATTTGCTAAACCAGATACACTACCAATACTGAGATTTCTTCCGGAAAATAGCTGACCTGACAACTCAAGTTTATCAGCCACGAGAGTCAGGTCTTGCTTTGATGCTAAATTTCCAGTACTTGTAATAGTTGCTTGTGGTTTGGATGGTCCATACTGCAACCCTGGTGTAATATTTACCGTCAGCAATGGCGGTGCGTCTGGATTGGTGGCGCTGAAAGTGCTGTTATCAGGAAATTTCAAACTACTTGCAGTCGTCGCCAGAAATGAGCCGCCAATATCTAACCGGGCATTGGGACCAAATACAATTCCATTGGGATTGAGTAGAAACAGGTTTGCTGAACCATTAGCACGAATTAAACCATCAATATTAGAAATCGCTCCACCCGTAACTCGCGTTAAAATATTCTGAATATTTTGAGAATTGTTAAAAAAAGCTGTAAAGCCAGTGGGTACAGAGAACTCTTGGAAAGAGTGGAACAGATTAGCGCCTCTTGTGGTTCCACCCTCGATAATTCTAGTATTGCCCTCTAATTTCACATTAGAATTATTCGGGAGAGTGCTATCCGGCGTGATTTGGGCAATAGCGCAATTAGCACAGAGTATTATTGCACCAACGAACTGACTTGTTAGGACAAGCGCGAGCAACGAAGCGCAACGCGGGTAAGCGAGCGCAATTCCTAGCCCTTTGAAACACCCCAAACGTACATTTTTGCCCAACATTACATCCCTCTAAATAAGTAGAAAAAGTTTTCGCAGTCCAATGCCGTATGCCCATGTTAAGGAGTACAACAAGGTGCGATCGCCTCCGTAGCTATATCTTCTAATCCCACAGACTCCAACAAATCTTTCCAATCAGCCTTCAACGTTGCATCTTGGGGTTTAGCACGCCTAAGTTCTCCTAAAGTCGTTACAGCATCTTGCCATATCCCTGCTTGAGCATAAAGGGCAACTTGTTGACGTGGTGTTGCTGTCTTTTGGCGACGTATTAACTCATCTTTCGGGGCGATGCGTTGCACTAATCCCTCAACTGCGATGTCATCTGACCGACTTTGAGGGTTACAATCAATCAAAAAGTACCAGTGATAATATTGTCCAATTTTGAGCGGTATCTCTGTTGTGGGAAGGTTAACGCTAATGACTCCGGGCGTGTTGGATAGAGTAATCGGAATTGGTTGTTTGGTGACAGAGTTATTTTTTTCATCCAGCAAGACAAATTTTACTGAGTTTATATTCTTGGGTACATAGGGAACGTAAAACCAAAAAGTTGGATGTTCAGATGTAGTTAAGCTTAAAACATATTGTGTGTTGGCTGTGCCTGTTGTGACTTGCTTCTGATTTGCGGTTTTTGACATCAAAGGAACCAAGGCTGTGAGAGGTTTGTTCGCAACTGGACAATCACCGCGAGTTCCTGCACCTTTTCTGTCTCTCGGTGCACCCCGATTTTCTGGTTGCTTTTCTAAGGTTGGCTGAACAAAACGTATTCTTGGGGTATTTAATTGCTGAGATTGTGCTGCTAATTGCGTGAAACTAACTAGTAGAAAGGTGGTACTCAACAATAATGCAGTTTGTGGTGAAAGAAAGCTACTTGTAGTCATAATTCAATTCTCAATCGTTTACAGTTATTTTTTTGTTAATTGTTTTTTGTGAATAAACTTTCGTATTTTTTTACACCTATTCCAGTGATTACTAATCCCAGTGCAGAGGGAAGGAAGGGTATCCAACCCCCGTACAGCAAGAGGAGAAAACACCAACCGTAGAGAGTGAGTAATTCTGCACTGATGAAAATTGCAAGTTTTAATTGTGACCGACTGTATACAGCGACTATTCCTGTTAATAAACACCAGCCGCCAATCCACAGAAATTCACCCCATGCAGGCAAAACCCATAGTAGCGGTCCGTGGTCTAAAACAGCACTCAGAATTTGACTAACCATATGTGCGTGCAGCAGTACTCCTGGAATTTCCTGGTATGGGGTAGTCGCCGCACTATAGGGTGTGAAAAAATAATCTTTAGCGCTTTGTGAGTCAACGCCAATCAGGACAATCTTATCTTTAACCAAGTTGGGGTTTAATTCACCATTCAGGACTTGTGCGACACTGACTTGTTTAGCAATCTGTTGTGAGGAGCGATAATTGAGCAGTATTTGGTGTCCCTTTGCATCGAATTGTTGATAAGCACCCGTGGGGACATCTATCGGTTTAAAAACGACTTTGCCAAGTTGCAAGTAGCCTTCGTTAGTAATATGAAATTGGATGCGACGTTTATCTAGATATAGATATTGTCGTGCTAGTTGAAAGCTAAAGGAGTAGCCAGACTTGCAAGGTGATTCCAGGTCTGGTGTCATAGATAGTAGATGGCGACGGATAACTAAATCGCTATCAAACACAACATCACTAAAACCTATGCGGTTCGTTGGAATTTCCGGTGGTGGTGAAATCCCAACTTCTTGTTGTTTACTACCGCTGACTTGACAGATACCAATAAAGCTATTGTTTGTTCGCAAACGAGTTGCTAAATCTGGATATTGAGAATCTACCGGAAAATCTCGATAGATATCCAAACCAATAACTCTTGGTTTGTATGGTTCCAATTTCTGCAATAGTTCTTGTAGTGTAATATCTGATAGTGATGATTTTTGTCTTTGTTTTTGAGCCTGAATATCTGCTTCTGTGACAGTAATCACCAAAAGACGTTCATCCGCACCTTCGTCAGGTCGCATCCGCATCATTGAGTCGAAAGCTGATAGTTCCCATTGTTGCATAAAGCCGAGTGATCGCACTCCCACAATGAAGCCAGTTATGATGACACTCACTATCAATGCGGTTTGTAGATTCCGCACTGTCAATTTAGGGGGAGGAGTTGTGTTAGTTTGACCACATAATTCTTGCCAAGTGAGAGTCTCTTCCGCTGGATTTTGACAAATCACAGGTAACCAAGAAGCACCAGGAAAATCATCTTCCAAACCCTGCAATCTTGAGCGTGCGTAACGCACCGCTAAATAAAAAGATTGACCACCAGAAAAAGCTCCCAAAAAATGTTTGACAAATTCTTGTGCAACTAAATCTGGTATATCCTCCCGCATAACAATAATTTGGGAGATGTGCAAATCAGTTAACTTTTTTGCTAATTCTAACCCATTACATGAATTGAAAATAGCAATTTTTAAACCGCGTGCAATTGCATATTTTAACGCATATTTGAACTCGCTTATTGTTAAACTGCTGGTTGAATTTATATGTATCTTACCTTTATCACCTTGGCTATAACTGTGTCCTGCAAAAAATAAAATATCCCATCCTTGTTCGTTCCAAAGCCATCTATCCAACTCCTGACGTGAAGGCTCTACTAAAAACACCGTTGATGCATGGGGCAATTGTTCGAGAATTTTTCTATCTTCTTGGACATCAATTCCTTCACTATTACCCAAAACTGCCAAAATTCTCACTTGATTTATTTTCAGTTTGGGTAATGATTTCACGCGCTCATATTTTGGAGTACTTATGGCTACTTCACATAATTGATAACGTTCAATAAAATTCCACAAATGCCAAGGTAGCCGTCGTAGGAGACTATCACTTGCTTCAATAATGACCTGAAATTCTTCGTCTAAAGCCAATCGCCCTCGTAATTCTTGGTCGATTGGGCGAAATAAATCAGAATTGAACCAAGAATTGATTGCTTCATATAACTGTTCTTGAACTTCGCTAAAATCGACTTCACTAACGTTATTTAAACCAGTCAATTCTATTTCAAGTCCAGAACGCAGTAATCGTTGATGAAGTGCCTGATATATTAATTGAAAGCGTTTATAGAGTTCAGTAATTTCTGGTGCAGGAGGTAAACTACCTGTAAATTTTATTGGGCGAGAGTTATTAGTTTCCCACAATTGTGTAGTCACAGGAGAAAAGCCATCGTTTAAGTTACCTTTTTCTAAGTTGATAACAATTAACTTACTCATATTTAATTATAAGTCAGCTATGAGTCTGGACAGAATACAGACCATTTTAATATATATTAAAAGTGTTTATTTGTTAATATCTCATGACTTTAAAATACCAATTAGCTAATATCAGATTCGCTTAAACACTTATAATATCTGTAGGTTGGAAAGCTGTCATTTGCGCTGCCTCTCCAACCTACATTAAGAAATTTTCTTACAAGTAATCACCCGAAATTGACATAATTTCAAATAGAGAAATTTTCGATCATGCTGGAATCATTAAGAATCAGCTTGATAGAAAAGCTGGTTCCAGTTAAACCTTTAAAACGATTAAGTTGAATGTAGCTATCTCGACTTCTCGATTGAATTTGTTGTAAAATGTTATTTGATTCTAAAAGCAGAAGTTTGAGATTTTGCGGTAGATATTTCTCATTACCAGTCGGATGAACTTGTACAAGAATACCAATTTTTTGATCTGCTTCCTGAGAAAGAGCAAGCATTAGTGCTAGAGATTGCCCTCCCAATTGCATCCCTAAATCAATAAGTTTAACTCCATTGACACCTGTTTTCTTAGCTGTGGAAGAACTTCTGAACTCAAATGCTAAATTTCCTAGCTGTGAATTTAAAACTTCATCAATAGATTGCCAACCTGCTGCAAATATCTGTTGGAACCATTGACTGAGGTTCACATTTTTAAGTGGAGAGTCTACAGGAATGGAATTTACTGCTTCTGTATTTAGTGGTGAGGATGTCTCTGCTGTAGATACGGTATTTTTCTCTTCACCTAAACGTTGATTATATAGTTGTTGTCGCCATTGTTCGTTGGAAATGAGTGCCGCCCACTGAGCAAATGGTACATCAAAACGCAATCTGGGAGAATAAACAGATGTATCGCTCAATGTCTGTAATAAGTTTTGGGCTTCTACTGCTGACAAAGTAACTGTAGGTGGAAGTTGTTCTTGCCAATGCAGTCCCAGTGTAGCAAACAGCAAGGTGAAGTTTTCAGTTAACTGTTCTATGGGTAAAGAATAAGTGCGATCGCTCTCGTTATATCTGCCTTGGTTCTTCAATTGACGATGAGTGGTAAACCCACATAACCGCATACTCGAATCATCATCATCTTCATCTAAATTTACCTGCACCGAGATGTAATAGTCAGCCGCCCAACTGTTAATATCTATCCATTCCTGCGGTACACGCAATTCTTCTATATCTAGAATTTCAGTTGGTACTAACACTATCCGGATTTCACCCACCTTAATTGCTGTGCCATTGACTATTTCTAAAAGACTAGGTAAGCTTTCCTCACAAGGAAATACCTCTGCGTGTAACGTAGATTCTTCTGTCAGCCGTTCTTGAAACCAATTCAGTAAGTGACTCAAGCAGACGCGATTGAGATAAGCATTGTAACAAGCAATTGGATTCGAGTGACACTGAGAAAACTGCCATGCTTCTTCTTGTGTGTCTCTTTCTAACTGCAACCAAATATGCTCAGTGTCAATATTTACGAAATCTGATAAAGTTAACATTTTTTCCTCTCTCTTAATCAATCTTAGCTAGCTAGTATTTATTCTGAATGTATATCTCAAGCAAGGAAATCTTCTCTTCTAGCTCTATTTCTTTCTTCCCAGATTTCGATACAGTTTTTAAAACTGATTGAACTAGAGATTTATAGTAGTTGCTTAACCATTTTTCTAAATACTCTTTGATCAAAATATTTATCTCATGCATCAACTTATATTGCAATTGATTTCTTGCCTTGGTAAGTCTTCTAGTTATTTCATCAAGATGAATACCTAAATGAGAAGCAACTTTGTCCTCATCCATTCGCTGTCCGTAATAAAGTTGTAAAATCTCGCGCTCTTCGCTTGTTAACTTCTTGATACCTGACACCAAAGCTGCTTGAATCAAGTCTGAATGTACAGGTGCGTGGTACTCTCTTTCTAACCATTTTTCTACATACTGTTGAACCCATTGTTGAGGTTGAGAAATTCTTGCTAAGGTTTCCAGTAATTGGATTGTGGATTTCGCAAGATAACGAGAAATTGTACTTTGATTAATTCCCAGTCTATTCGCTAGCTGTTTTTGATTGAGTCCGAAACCATAATAGAGAAGTAAAATTTTCTGATAATCTGGTTTCATCGCTTGCAGTTGCTCAGATAAAACCGAGTTAGCTTTCTTTATGAGATATTCTTGATTTTCACTTGTCTCTTCAATGGCTGATATGCTTTGCCATTCAACTTTCACAACATCAGCCTGTGATTCTGATTTAGCTATCATACTATCAGACTGCAAAGCATCAAGTGAAAACTTCGGTAAAATTGACTTCGGATAATTTTCTAAGGCTCTAATGCAAATCTCCATCCAATATTGAATTTGTTTTGCGGTCACTTTAGTAGGGTTAGCAGATACCTCATGAGGTGCGGTTGGTAATACTTTTTCTGCGTTATAACATTGAGCAGATTGTTCAAAATATTCTTGGTCTGGATCTATCCATTTTTTACCTGTACTTCTCGCCGAATTTTTAATTTTGTTAACTAAATAAACTTGTTTAAAATATTTTCTAGCAAAAATAAATTGCGAAATTTTTGGTTCTCCAATCCCTAATACTTCTAGTGCTTCTTTTAGTTCTTTATCACTTTTCTTATATAGCAATCGCCAGCGCGAAAATTGACTTACCTTTGCTGAGGATTTAATATGATTTGTCAAGGCGTGACCTATATATGTATCTAAATTCGCATTCTGGGAATTATATTTAACTAAAATATCCCTTAATTTCAGCGGATTGTAAACTAGCAATCTAGCAAGATACAAATATTCTTCCCAAGAATTGGCGTTACAGTTTTTAGATAAATCTTTAGCAGTCCAATAGCATCTTTCCTCAAAGTAACTTGCTAAATGTTCATAGGCAAGTTGTGTTTTATTCTCTGGCTCCCAGTCTGCTATTAATTGTGATTCGTTAAGTGCTATCTGACGCCAAAAATGTGCTACATCTATCCCTTTATCCTGCTGGCAGAATAAATTATAAAACTCTTCATGTTTTGCTTCATATAACTTCAAATTACGTTGCAGAGAAGGTTGATGTTTCCATTGCAAGGTTAATCGATTATTTTGGTTGTATATCACAATACAGGTAGAAAATTTATTAAAATTATTATCCCGCTTTGGTAGTACAGGGATACTGTCCAATTTGGTAAAATTAAGCATCTTGGTTTTTTTCTCCCTAGTGGTAAACAACAAACTGAATGTACACAATATGTAAGTATTAACTACATTGCCTTGGTTTGTGTGATTTTAGCTTTACTAAACTTATAGAGAGCAAAGCAAAGTAATTATGCAGTTTGTAGCCATTATAAAAACTTGAGAGTAGAAATCGGTCAGGATGCTTATAATTTTACAAAACCCCTAGCCCTTGCAGGGCGGCTGCGCCAACGGGGTAGGGAACAGCTCATGTGGGAACGCTTAACAGTGATAAAAAATGCGCGTTGTGGGTTTAAAGCTGCACTTAAAAAAAGAATGTTTTTGCAGCTATATAAGGATCTAGAAGGAAAGCTTCTAAGCTTAACTTCCATAGCACCAATCGAAGAAACTTAGCTTTCAAACACGTCAGACTCTTTGTCACGCTGTCAGCCTAAGGGGTAAAAATTTGGCAGAGTGGGCAACAGTTTTGCTGAGTTTTGACTCCAAATACACCTATTGGGACTTAAACAAAAATCAAGCCCAAATATAGCCCAAACTGGCTTTATAAGAAGCGAACAGGTCACGATTTAGGGTCAGCCAATCGAAAAATCGATAAGACATGGCTGTTCTGAAAGCCTCTAAAGCTTCAGTAAAAGTGTTCAAAGGTTTGTTTGCCCACCTGCGCCTTAAGCCGCCTGTCATCTGATGCCAAAGAATAAAAGTATAGGCACAGAATACCAAAATAAAGTGTCTGGCATCACCGTGCCAAAACGGGAAAATTGTACGCTAAGGCTGAAACCGTTGTCCTACAATTGTTTCAGACCTGGAAACAAGTGAGTTAACTAATACTTGTATAATAAGCTACTGGTTGAAAACTGTTTACCCTCAGTTTGTTGGTGCAGAGTAGTATGTATTCTCTGCACCTTGAATTTAAGTTTTTATAAAAAGTATTAGTTATTGTATAAAAGAAAGTTACATACCGAAATTATTCGGAAAAATTAGGCAGACTCTTAAACGCTAATTGTGCTACTTCTTCAGCACGTTGTGACGTTACTTCTTGATACCGTAATGTTGTCTGAATGCTTTCATGTCCCATAAGCGCCCTAAGTTCTTCAATCCCCATTAATCCCACTCGCTCTGTAGCAAAAGTGTGCCGTAGGTCGTGAATACGAATTTCTTGGAGTTCTGGAGTTTTCCCAATTAGATTTGTCCAGGACTTATGCATCATACGGTATGAAAGGCGGGAGACTTCTAAAGTCTTTGGCTGTTGAGCAGTAAACAGCGCTGGATGATTGGGGTGCCGATAATATTTGATGTAGTGATTTAGACTCTGATTCGCTACTTCACTGTAAAAACACCACCGTTGCTTGTTGCCTTTCCCAATAACCTGAAATTTCCGGGTGTTGAAGTCTATGTCATCTAAATTTAGAGCCAATACCTCAGTAATCCTAGCGCCACTGGTATGCAACAAACGCACCAGTGCAAACATCCGCGCATCTTTTTTGATAATGCGATACAGGATACTTAATTGGTTAGGAGTAAGATAACGCACTAGTTCATCCGTAGCATATTCTCCTTTGTTTTGACTGGGTTTGCGTCTTGTGAGTCCTGCAACCGGATTGGATTTGAGATATCCCATATCAACAGCAAAATTGAACAAAGCCGTGATGACAGCTTGATGACGGTGGTGGGTAGTATAGGAAACATCAGTTAGATGATTGAGATATTCTACTAAAATTTGTCGGTCGATGATTTCTATTGACCATCGACCATACTGCTTGAGTAAGGGGATAATCGTAGACTCATAGGAACGTAGAGTACTTTTGGCTAGTCCCGGACGTTCTAAAAACTCGGTGGCTAAAGCTGCTAAAGTTATCATTACTTTAGAGGGGCTTTTTGCAATTTATTTGAATAAAAGTATATTTATTAAATTATCATTAACAAATATATTTTTAGATATATTTTGATGGTTGTAACAAAACATTCGACGCTTCCAAAGGGGGAAGAAGGGCTTGCTAATTACGTCCAGAGATTGCGGGGTCAGCTTTCCTTAACCCAAAAAGAGTTGAGTTTCAAAGCTGGAATACATATCCAGACAATCCGCAAAATTGAGGGTGGACAAACGAATAGGCTCAATCAAAAGGCTAAAAGTGGTCTGGCTTCTGCGTTGGGAATACCACCGGAGTACCTGGATGCAGCGGCGAAGAAAGTCTCTCCAGAAACAATAGCTACGTTAAAATTTTGTCCGAAATGTTGGACTCCAGGAACCACCCCTGACCAAATGTGGACTGACTTACGGTCGAAGTATTGCTTTGCTTGTGCTACAGCCTTACGGAATCGTTGTGTTAGTTGCAATGAACCTATTATGTCGCTGAAATTTAAATTTTGCCCTTACTGTGGCACTTCTTACAAACAAAATCAAACCATTTCTTAAAACCGAATATATAGGTAATCTAATTGGCAACTCGCGAACTTTTATCTCCGGCACAGCGGCTGCAATTTACTGAAATTTTTAATTCTATAACTACAAGAGATATAGCTCGCTACTATACTTTTAGTAATGACGAACTCAAAATTATAAAAGAGCGTCGTAGACCACACAATCGTCTTGGTTTCGCCGTGCAGTTGTGTTACCTACGCTTCCCCGGTCGTGTTTGGAGTTTAGGAGAAATAGTACCAGAATCTGTACTGTTTTATATTGCATCTCAATTAAAACTTGACCCGGCAATAATAACAGAGTACTCCCAAAGGGATACAACTCGACGCGAACATTTAGCAGAAATTCAAAAGAATTTTGGATTTCGTTCTTTTGGTACATCTACATATAAGCAACTCTCAAAATGGTTATTACCATTTGCTATATCCTCAGATAAAGGAATGGCGCTTGTGGGAGCATTAATTAAACATCTCCAAAATAGAAGTATTTTGTGGTAAAAGAGTATAAAATTAGCTTTATTACCACAAAAAATGAGCGATATATTAGGTTATATTAAAAAAAATCATCAGGAAACGCAGCGGTTAGTTGGTCTCAAGTATGAGCAACTAGAACAACTAATAAAACAGGCGATCGCCTTACATACCCAAAAGCAAGAAGAAGTCGAAGCACAGAAAGTTAGAATCATAAATAAAGGAGGAGGTCGTAAAGTAAAGTTATCGACGGAGGAGCAAATTCTGTTAACATTGGTATATTTGAGACATTTGACAACATTTCAGTTGCTAGGTATCCAGTTTTGCATGATGTGAATCAACCGCGAACGATACATTTAACTACTGGTTGCCACTTCTAGAAGAACTTTTGCCATCTAGTTTACGCCGAACTTGTAAAAAAAAACGCTTCGGACTATGAAATTGTTCAAGAAGTTTTAACCGACTATGAACTAATAGTAGATAGCGCAGAACAAGCTAGAGAGAGACCTGGAGAGTATAAAGAACAGAAAAAGTATTACTCTGGGAAAAAGAAAAACCATACATTTAAAAATCAAATTACTGTTTTACCAGATGGCAAAGATATTGTTGATGTTATCGCGGGAGAACCAGGACCAAAAAGTGACATAACTTTATTTCGCCAAGGACAGAAAGATTTTGACGTCCATCAAAAATTTCAAGGGGATAAAGGTTATATTGGAGAGCCATCAATTAAGACTCCCATGAAAAAACCGAAGCATAGGAGAACTAAGCGAATCCCAAAAAAAGAAAAATAAAGAAATGGCTTCCGACCGAATATTTGTAGAACATTTAATTCGTATATTGAAAATTTTCAGAGTTGCTTCTGAAAGATTTCGATTAAACCCAAGTAAATATGAACAAATAATCATGACGATATGTGGACTTGTAAGATTCCGAATAGGAGCATTAGTTATGGCACTATAAAACAGTGCGAAATTCCTAGGAAAAATTGATATCCTAACTTGTGATTTTTTCCTGGTTATCAATCAGTAACTATCTTAAACCCTTATTTTTACGTTGAAACTGGCTGATATTTGAAGTTGGCCTTCTGTGACTCAAGTCCAGTATTAGAGTGGTATTGGCATTTTTCGGAGATGTCTATTGATGAGATGCGTTTGTGCCAGATTGTTATTCCAGCTATTTCTACTGTAGAGCGTTTGGCGTGGGAAGTTCGGCATCGCGCTCAAAAATTAGTGTGTATTGAATTAACAAATAATTTACTGGAGTTTAGACTAAGACATGAAAAACGACCCAGTACCAGTGGGTTAATAAGGTTTTAATTGAAAGGTGAGAGAAACTAAAGATTTAAGCGGACTCTGGAGTGGGTTTGCGTGACTTAGAAGTCCTTTTTTTGACTGAAGGGTAAGGAATTCTACGTTTACGTTCTTTCCCAGGTTTCCAACCAGAGGACTTTCCGCGAGGTTTGGGAGAACGGGTAGGAGTACCAATCCCCGCTAAAATACTCCCCATCGCCTGGGCAACCCTTCCAGGGGTCAAATTGTCTAATGACTTTTGCCAAGGCAAAGGATTGTCTGCAACGATATCACGAGCTAGCCACAACTCCCAAGTGATCATGGGCATGAGTTCGCTCCATCTCTCACACTGTTTTGGTGTACTGAGCTTGGGTAAAGTCCAATGGAGACGCTGTTTAATAAATCGATACCAATGGTCAACCGCAAAACGTCGTAGGTAAAGCCGGCAAATTTCTGACAGAGGAAGCATTTCTTCCCCAACCCAAGCTAGCCATAATGGTTTTGTTACTCGTAACGAACCATCTTCTTTAAGTCGTTCAACTTGTATTAACGACATCGGATGTTTTGCTGCGGCTCTAAAGTGTAGATTGTGCCAAACACGAATTCGTATCCGACCAAGTTTCGCATCGTTTTGTTCTAAAATTTGAGCGGGTGTTGTCCAAGTATTCGTATCCAAGAGCTTGAACTTACTACCATGAATGCGAGGTCTACCCCTACCAGAGTAAGCGGGTGGAGAACTCCACAAACATAGGTTAGAGCGCAATCGCATCAATTTATCTGCTTTAATACTAGCAGTTTTTAAGACAAAAGGCGCACATCCATACTCGCTGTCCCACAGACTGATTGGGCGTGAGGGCAAATACTTACATACCTGTTTGAGTTGCCACACTGCCTTCGATATTGGACTTTCCCAACTGGTTATTCTTTCATGCCGTAATGGTATTGCCCAACTCCCCGAATCTTCTGGCACCCAAACAATTGTACTATAGCCTTCACCTGGCGCAACTGGTTTATTGTTTATGATTCCAGTACAATAATGTTCACTTGTACGGTCTTGTAACGTTACTGCATGAGGTCTTGCCCAAGCTGTATGGTCTCCTGCTAGTATAATTCGTGATTTTTCTGGCACTGCTGGTATTTGTTCAATGTATAGTCGCATCAACTTGTTGCGTTGTGGTCTTGCATCTTGTACTGCTTCATAAACACTCGACCACTTGCGTCGAAATACAGGTGATAACGATAGCTCTGCAATACTATATACTTTACGCGTCAGCATGATCGCGTCTTTTAGTTCAAACATTGCATCATGCGCTCGACACAAATTGTTATATGCAGCTTGACGAAATGCTTTTAATCTGGCAAAAGAATCCATAACGGTTATTGAGAGTTGGTTGTGCTTCTCTCATCTTCCGTTGAAGGGAGTTTGCTTTAACCGCAGACTCCTTCTTAAAAGTTTTAGTAACAATTTACACGCATTTGTTGAGCGCAATTGCAAGGGAGTGCAGACGCAATCATGCACATCGTCTGCTTTAAGTCTCAAATTCAATAATAATGATAATCAAATAGTGGAGGGCGGGAGAGAAGCGAGCAATGCTCGCTTCTCTCCCCTCTTGTACAATTATTATTATTGTATTTGAAACGTCACTAACGTACTACATCGTTTGAAAGAATTACGAATCAGTTGAGACTGACTCGTTCGTATTTTTAACGCGTAATTTTCAGTTGACTTACATTCCTTTATATCGCTTTTAGTCTAAACTCCAGTAAGGAAGCAATCTCACAGTCTTGTTCTTTTGTAACTCGTGCGTAAGTCCTAACAAAATTATTCATATCTGAACGGTCGAAATTACTTTTAAGATTGCGTACGTTTTGCCACACCTCAATCGGCTTCTTCATAATCATTTACAAACAACCTCTAAGTAATGCACGATCGCTTCTGCAGTTGAGGAATTAGTTGCAACGAGAAGATTGTTGATATTGCACAATCTTAACAAAGCTTCCTCATTTGCCTGACCGGGTTGAGGCATCAACAAGTCTCTCAAGAAGATAACTGCTAGTAGATCTCCTGAAGAAACCATTGAAGCGATTGTTTGATATCCTCCAGATGTGGCTGCAGGAAGTTGTTGCGAGATCGTTATGCCACTTTGTTGAGCTACCAAATCGCTTATTGAAGATGATGCTAGGGTAAGGCACTTTGAGAAAAACTTTTGATGCTGAGCAACAATCTCTGCCAATTCCGATTTCTTACTGTCGTGAGCAATGAGCACTACGTATTTATCAATAAATTCAGGCGTTTCGCTCTCGATAACATCTTCAGCAACATCTGGAGATTTAACAACAACTTCGGGAGATTCTTCGATAGCAGGTTGTTCGATTTGTTGGGATTGTGGAGTGGTTTGCTCTGTGACATCATCAGTCACTGCCACAACTTCTTGCTCTGGTTGTTGTGTTGCGATCGCGTTTTGTGAAACTTGGTTGTCTTGTTCTGGTGGCACAAGGGATGTAAGTTTATCAGTTTGAGCATCAATCGGTTCTTCAGTGGCTGGTTGTGCTTGTCGAACGACGACTTCGACAGATGGTTCTTCAGCGGTGGGTTGGATGTGTTGCTGCAATTGTGGAGTGATTTGCTCCGAGACATCATCAGCCACTACTGGAACTTGTTGCTCTAACTGAGGTGTTGCCAGCGTGCTTTCAGAAATTTCGTTAGCTACCTGCGCTGACTGAATGAATGTATATTCATTAATCTGAGTATAAGTTACTTCTTCGCTGACTGGTGCAACTTGCGGATTGACTACTTCGGAGGCTTGTTCTTCAGTGGTAAACTGACCGATATGTTGAGGATCTGGAGTTCTTAAGTTGGGCACTTCCTGAGCAGCTACTTCCGGAACTTTCTCCTCTTGTTTTGGTAGAGGAGGAATTTGCTGGTTTTGCAAACTATTTGAAACTACTGGGGCATCTATGACTCGAACAACTGTTTCCGGTAAGTCAGGAGAACTCATTTCTTCTAACATGAGAACGAACTCTCCGAGGCGGATAACGTCTCCAGGTTTCAGAACATATTTTTGGTTTGTCTCAGCTATCTTCCCGTTAACAAGAGAGCCGTTTCTACTGCCAAGATCGCAGTAGTAGTAATCTCCATTTTGAAGAAAGAACTTGCCATGCAGTCTACTGACATCGGGACTGTCCAGAACTAACCCAGAATTAGGTGAGCGACCAATTAAGCACTCTCCTTCCATTCTGATTGTTAGGAAAAGGTCAAGTTCCTGGAATTCACTTAGTGTCTGTGAATTAAGAACTTTTAATTTCATAGTATTCTTTGATTAATTTTATTAATTTCTGCTACCCAACTCTGACGAGTGTTGTGTTCTAAACTCAAAATATCATCTTGCGACCAATGAAAATGGTAAGCAACGAAAGCTACCTCCTCATATAATTTATCAGAGGGGTAGCTTATGACTCCCCCGATAGCTCTAGTTTCACAGAAAAATCAGCGTTGCAATGAGGACATTGGGTAGGGATGTGTGCATTCCCTTGCTGGTTGACTCGATTGTAAAATTCTCTAAGATAAGCAATATCACGTAGAATCAGGCGTTCTAATAATTCAGGAGCTACTGAAGTTAGACTTCCCAATCGAGTAATCACTCGTGAAAGCATGATTAATGGACTGTAGGCTGGATTCTCTTGAACTTTTGGATCTTTATGCACCAAAATTTCATCTTTTGCAGTAGCCAAACGCATCACTCCCTGACGATGCACTCTGTTTTGGTCATCAATTAGACCTTGGGGTAAGGTAAAGGTAAATTCAGTGTAAAGAGTATCTTTCCGGCGCATAAGTCAAGGCAAATTAGAGAATACTTTGTTCAATGATGAGTCAGTTGAACAGAAGAGTTGGCAGTTTCTTCTGATACAATAAGTTCGCCCTCCAAACCATTAATTTTACGATAAAAATTCTGGAGGTAATTCACATCTTGAGCAAAAAAGTTTTCCACTATCATAGGAGACACTTCAGATAATGCTCCTAGGCAAGTAATGACTCGCGACAGGATAATGATAGTAGCATAGGCTGGGTTAGATGCAACACGGGGATCGCGCAAGGGAATAATTTCATCCATAGCTGTTGCTAGTCGCATGACCCCTTTGCGGTGGACGTTGTTGTCAGTATCTAAATAGCCCTTCGGCAATGTAAATTCAAACTCTGTTTGAAACATATGGCTTCCTTACTACATTGTGCGCTTAAAGCCCTCAAAAGCAATTTCTAGTTCTTCCAACGCCAACTCATTACTGCGAGCATTGACATCAGAAATTTTATAATTGGTTGGCCAAGCCCCACTTAACTCATATCTTGCTTTTCTTTGTGTTGCTTTATTAAGAATATTCAAAGCAAGATCTTGACGTTGGTTAGCCCAGTTACCCTCTTGAACAGCTTTAAACCAGTTCCAAAATGTTAGCGAGTTACTTGCACCTCTACGCAAAGTCAAATTGCCAATTTTGACATTGCCAGGAACTTTAGTTCTAACTGGAAGACCTTTCTGTGCTTGACCCCACTTGTTAGAAGTGACTTCACAAACTTCAATGACATCCTGCGTGCATTGAAATCCCTGGCACTCAAGAAAGACAGCATCAGCCTGCCCGGAACCATCTAATATGAGTTCTAGGTAGAAATTATGGGCAGTGAGAAATTCAATATTTGATAGTGTAGCCATTGTTTACCACTCACTTTTTACTGCTTGCGTTGTGTACCTCCCCAGTAAGTTAGTTCTATCTGTTGAGTCATAAATCCAGTTCCAGAAGCGTCAAAGCCTGTAAACGTTTGGCTAGTAGGGTAGCACTGTTTTAATTCCCATTTTGCTCCTATACTAGTGTCTGATATATAAGACACTAACGAACCACTTTTTATATTGCTCATGACCTTATTAGCTCCTGCATTTGAACTGCATTTTTGGAGCCATTCATCAAACTTTTTATTCTTATCCTCTACATAGATAGTGATGCTTAGAGTACCCTTCTCTGGAACACTAGGGATGGATTGATCTACTCTCTTACCAGGACCCATGTTGCCTATAATCGTATTATCAGTCGTTTGTGTTACACTTTTTACACCATCGACTGATTTGATAGTAACTTGCATACCATCTATTTCGAGAACAAATCTATTAGCCGTTAAATATTCTGTGTTAGAGGGCATATCTAGACTCCTTACAACTCATTAGGACTGACGCGGTAACATGGAAATGCAAAGACGAGGAGATTGTAGAATGATAAGTGATTATCCGAATCCCCAAGCCTATGCAAAAAACACAAACGCAGTAGATTGCCTGGTGACAAACTATAACTTCAGTTGAGGGTAGTTTGGTGGCTTACCAAGCTACCCTAAGTAGACCTCAACGTAAAAGGGGTTCGGAAATATCTCGGCTTGATGTTGGGTTTCACTTCGTTCTACCCAACCTACGAATGATAAAATTCAATACCCTTTTTGTGGTGGGCTGTACTAAGTCAATTAATGAACTTTCCAGGCAAAGTTTAATCTATAATTTGGTCTGCAATACTAGTAGTCCACCACAGCAACTTTGACGGGTTGATGAGGTGAAAAAATTCTTACTCTCCCCTACTTCCCCTAC
>NZ_CAWPKW010000341.1:0-1481 GCF_963888615.1 Brasilonema octagenarum UFV-OR1
TTTGCAACCTGTTCCTATTGGTATCCCTGGAGAATTACATATTGGTGGTGTAGGTTTAGCTAGAGGTTATTTCAACCGTCCAGAATTAACAGCCCAAAAATTTCTTCCTCATCCTTTCCAAGCCAATTGTCTCTTATATAAGACTGGTGATTTAGCTCGTTATTTACCAGATGGAAATGTTGAATTTCTGGGACGCATTGACAACCAAGTTAAAATTCGCGGGTCTCGGATTGAACTGGGAGAAATTGAAACGGTACTGAGCCAACATCCTCAAGTTCAGCAAGCGGTGATAATTGTCCGAGAAGATGAGCCAGGGAATAAATATTTAACAGCTTATGTTGTTGGCACAACAGAAACATTGGCTAGTAGCGAATTGCGTCAGTTTCTCAAACCACAGCTGCCTGAATATATGATGCCATCTGCTTTTGTGATGCTCAAAACCTTACCCCTGACTCCTAATGGTAAAGTTGATCGTCGAGTTTTGCCAAAGCCAGAGATAACAAATTCAGAACTAGAAGCAGCTTTTGTCGCACCTCGTACTTGGCAAGAAGAAAAACTAGCCGAAATCTGGTGTACAGTGTTACATCGGGAAAAGGTAGGCATATACGATAACTTCTTTGAATTGGGGGGACACTCTCTCCTGCTAACATCTGTAATATCTCGCATTCGGGAAAGTTTTGCGATCGAACTTCCCTTGCGTTCTCTATTTGCAGCACCTACTATAGCTGCGCTTAGTCAAGTGATAACTGCTCGTCAGCTAGAGGTACAGGAGCAGAGTGCAAGTGGTATGACATTGAACACCTTACCACCTCTTGTCCCTCAAGTACGAGACACACATATACCACTATCTTTTGCACAAGAGTCTATATGGTGTTTACAACAATCAGCTCCTGAAAGTTGCGCCTACAACAGCTTTTTTGTTTTACGTTTCACTGGCTCCCTCTCTGCAAGCGTGTTGGAGTCTAGCTTCAATGAGATTATTCGCCGTCATGAAATATTACGGACAACCTTTACTGTGGTAGAAGGTCAACCCGTACAAATCATTACCCCATCCCTGACCATACCACTAAAGATTATAGACTTACAAAACCTACCTAAAACAGAGCAAACATCTGAAGCAGAAAGACTTGCAGCTCTGGAATATCAGCACCATTTTGATCTAGCTTCTTGTCCTCTAATCAAGACAACGTTGCTGCGATTAACTCAACAGGAGCATTGGTTGACAATAAATATGCACCATATTATTACGGATGGGTGCTCATTTGGGTTCTTGTTGGAAGAGTTACGAAGACTCTATGAAGCTTTTGCCAATGGTTTACCTTCACCCCTACCCGAATTACCTGTTCAGTACGCAGATTTTACCCTCTGGCAGCGGAAATACTTTAATGAAAAGGTAATAGAACAGCAACTTGCTTATTGGCTGCAAAAACTGACTAATCCTTCACTATTATCTGATGTGGTGTCTAGCAATGAGCCACAGG
>NZ_CAWPKW010000342.1:0-1461 GCF_963888615.1 Brasilonema octagenarum UFV-OR1
GCCCGTTTCCGTGCATCCGGCTCCCGATGTTCTAGGGTTTCCCCTTGCTCATGTGGATATAGTCGTGGCAACTTTCGTGCACAGCTAGAAAGTTCTTTGTTTTCCAGTTTTGATGGTTGCCATCTACATGATGTAGGTGGAATTCTTCACCTGGTAGTGCCTTCATGCTGCAATATCCACATGCGTGGTTTTGCCGTTTTAGGGCTTTAGAGATTTGTCCTTCGTAGAGTTTGCTGTTGCGCTCGCTCCAGTAGGGGATGTCTCCATCAAATGGTGACTTCTCGCCTTGGACGTTGACAAATTTGTTTTCGGAGTGAGAGATTGCCGGGAATGCCTTATCTAGTAATTTCTTACTGGAGTATCGGTTATTCTTTGCTTCCTCGTTAAATACCTTGTATGTTCTGTGTTGGATATGATATAAGGAATTTCGTGACCCATCCATCTTACAGAATTTGTGGTAGTTTCTCCATCCTCTAACCAAGGGGGCTAATTTCTCAGCTTTTACCTCGGAACCATAGTTAGAGCAGTTAACGATGGCTTTTACTTTCTTACGGAATGCTTTGAAGTTTTCCACTGAGGGGGTGCTTCTAAATTTTCCGTTGCCCTGCACCTTGAAGTGCCAGCCTAGGAAGTCGAAACCGTCTGTCGATGCGGTTATCTTGGTTTTCTTTTTACTGATATTCATTCCTCTGTCTGCAAGGAACTGGTTTATTTTTCCAAGTACCTTTGTTGCATCATCTTTGGGTTTTAGGAAAAATACCATGTCGTCGGCATATCTGACGGATGGATGTATTTCCTCGATTCCATTGAGCGCAATATTAGCTAATAGTGGGCTTACCACACCACCTTGAGGGGTTCCTTGTTCTGGAAAGTTGGGGTGTATTCCTGCTTTGAGGCATCGGAAGATACCAATTTTTAGTCCTTTTGGTGCTATCAAATTATCCATGATAGTTGTGTGGCTTATCCTGTCGAAGCATTTCTCGATATCGAGTTCTATTATTTGCTTTCCTATTCCGTGGCTATTTGAGCGTAGATTCTGAAAGATATATTTCTGTGCATCATGCGCAGAGCGTCCTGTTCTGAATCCGTAACTCCTAGCGTGGAAAGTTGCTTCGTGTGCTGGTTCTAGTGCGTATTTTGCGAGACATTGCCACGCTCTATCCGCAATGGTGGGGACTTTTAGGGTTCTGAAGGTACCGTCTTTCTTAGGTATTGGGATTTCCCTGAGTTTGCTGTGATGCCACTCGTGTACATGCTTCGCGAGCACCCCTCCGAGTTCAAAACGCTCCTCAAAGTTAAGGGACGATGTTCCATCTATTCCCGCTGTCTTTTTCCCAGCATTTAGCTGTGTTACTTGACGTATAGCCAGTAGCCGTGCAGCCTTAGATTTCAGAATCAGTTTTTGGAGTGACCGCGCTTTCCGCATGTCTCCTGCTTTAACTGCTTTGAACACTCTAACTT
>NZ_CAWPKW010000343.1:0-28651 GCF_963888615.1 Brasilonema octagenarum UFV-OR1
CCGAAATCGCGGAGAGGGATGCCCGACAGGGCAGGGTGAGGTAAAACCAACGCGGCATAAACCTTTTAACCTTAAATTCACACCACTGTGTTTCACACTCTGCCGACTGCGCTAAAATCTTTCCCTCTCCGAAATCGCGGAGAGGGATGCCCGACAGGGCAGGGTGAGGTAAAACCAACGCGGCATAAACCTTTTAACCTTAAATTCACACCACTGTGTTTCACACTCTGCCGACTGCGCTAAAATCTTTCCCTCTCCGAAATCGCGGAGAGGGATGCCCGACAGGGCAGGGTGAGGTAAAACCAACGCGGTATAAACCTTTGAACTTAAATTCACACCAATGTGTTTCACTCATAATGACAGAAAAACACTTCTCAAACATCCACCAAGAGAATAGCAAGTCATTAAACCGAAGCTAATATGATGCTCAAAAAAATTGCCAAACCTCAAATCATCATGACTTCTTTTTTTGCCGTGGCATTTTTAGGAACCTTACCAGCCATAGCAGAATTGGGAACCGTTTGGACTGATTTTCAATTGTACACAACTGATTTTACAAATTATATTACAAACAATATTTCCGAGACTTTAAACCCTGTAGAACTTCAGACACAATCAGCAATCACAAGTTCATCAGGTGATCTCAATCTTCCTAACCCTAATTATGCTAGTCAGTATACTCGCGACCAGATTACTCAGTACTCTATTTCGGATAAATTTGAGAATAATCCAGCAGTATATGGTAAAGAAGTGAGTAGTGAAATTAATCGATATATTACCCGTGGTGCAGTTGAAGGTGTTTTTGGGAGAGATGGACAAACTCGGTTAAAAGGTAAGTTACAGGATACTGAGAAAGCTATTCAGCAGAGCAATAGAGCTGCTAATACAGCTCGGAATCAGTACCAACAACTACCACCGGATATGCCTTCTTCCGGTCTGGAGGGTATGGCTGCTCTAACAGCAGCGGTACCACAGCTAGTTCCGATCATGAGGAGTATAGCAGAATCAGAATTTCAAAATATCAATATTCAAAGAGAACAAACCAAGATAACAGGTGAAACCCTAGGAAACACAATCCAACTGCGTAATGACATCCAATATTCCAACTTGAATTTAGCAGATATCTCCCAGCAAATGAATGAGGCGAATCGTGCCAGAAGGGTGGGTACATCAGCAGAAGTCGCACGACTTTTACGAGTCACTTCTCAAACAGATTTATTTAGAAAAAGCGCTAATCCTCTTCCTTTACAAACTAATCTTGGTTCAGAAAGTAATCCTCCTGCTTCAGAAACTAATCCTTCTCCTACAGAAACTAATCCTCCTTCCTCAGAGAATATCCCTTCCCCCTTGACAACACCATAGAATAAATCAAGCTCAAGTGATGGTGAAAAAATGTGGCTTTCTCATCTCTATCTTTTTTCTCAACTAGACACCAGTAATGTTTTAACAAATGGTGTCGTGACTGCACAAACTATTGCTGAGGGTTGGGATAAACAATGGATTGATTTATTACAAAATAACACGAATAATAACTTATACGGTGCACTCACCAATTTAGGTATTTTCTTTGCCGTAGGAACTTTGCTTTTCTTCATGGCGCAATGGATTAGAGATGTCCTGAATAATGAATATTCTCGTCCTCTATCGGCTTTGATTTGGCCTTTTATAGTAGTCATCTTACTCGCTAATCCGGGCAATGGCACTGCACTGTCTAATTTGACACTGGGATTAAGAGATTTTCTCAACACAATCAATCAGCAAGTTGTAGAAGCAGCTGATGTCAATCAAACTTATCAGCAAGCACTGAATATGACTGTTGCTGAAGAAGTTGTTGGTGGTTTATTGCGTCCTTGTCAGTCTCTGACAGGTCAACAACAAATTAATTGTTTGATTAAAGCAAAGGAAAAAATAGATGTCCTCTTGCAACAGTACAGAAATACATACGGTCTCCAACCTTGGATAGACAGACTTGATCTGAAAGTTAGTCAGATAGTGGTCACCCCTGGTAATGTAGCAGAATTCAGTTTTAACTCTCTGTTGGGTTCCACAACTCAAACAATTATCAAAAATCTTTTAGTTTCCTTACAGTCTGCTTTTCAAAACTTAATAGAAGTGGCAATGTTACTGATAGCAGCTTTAGGACCTGTAGCAGTAGGAGGGTCTTTGTTACCAGTCGCTGGTAAACCAATTTTTGCATGGCTTACGGGATTACTGTCTATGGGTATTGCCAAGATTTCTTTTAATATTGTTGCTGTCATATCAGCCGCAGTGATTGTGAATGGTCCTGCGCAAAATCTCAATGCTGATCCAGACTTAATGTGGTTTTTGATTCTGTTAGGAGTTCTCGCACCGATTATGTCTTTAGCTTTGGCTGCTGCTGGAGGATTTGCCGTTTTCAACGGCATCAGCAATACTGCTGTATGGGTACAGGAAAAAGTTTAGAAAAGTTCGGTTCGGATAAGATCCCCCCGCTTGCGGCGACCCCCTTAAAAAGGGGATAAATAGGTAAAAGAGCCCCCCTTTGTAAGGGGGGTTGGGGGGATCTCCCTTCAGATAAACAAGCTAATCGAACCGTATTGGGACTTGAATTATGAGCCGGGAAATTCATTTCCGGGTGGGCTATGGGGCTAGAAGAATGAAATAACCACTAGGTAACTAGCATTATGACCAAGTTATTACAAGAAAAGAAGTCCTCTGTCAATCTTTTAACGCTATTTGCTATTTTTACCTTCAGTCTACATTTATTGGCAGCAATTTTCTTATTATTTGAAGGTTTACGTATCTACGGTCTCATTCATAAAAAACCTCTGACGTTTGTCCAACTTGTTGATGGTAAAGTAGTTTCTCAAACTGACACTCTCGAACGAGAACCGGAAGTCATTCGCCAATTTGTTGCTAAAACAATGGCGGCTACGTTCAACTGGTCTGGAACACTTCCACCAGCAACTGTTGAAGAAGCAACTAACCCTAAAACTGATGCTGGAATACCTGTTAAGACTTTACAAGGTTTGACAAAAAAAGTTTCGACCAGTAGTTGGGTAGCGAGTTTTGCACTTTCCGAAGATTTTCGTGGAGGTTTTTTGGCACAAATTGCGGATATGACACCGCTAGAAATTTTTTCTCAAAACAATAAGCAAGCTTTAACAGGACAGTTAGTTATCCAACGGGTTTATCCTCCTGAAAAAATCGCGCCAGGTCAATGGCGAGTTGGTATGGTTGCTAATATTGTGCAGGTGAGACGTACTGACAATAAAAAGTTATTAACTCCTTTTAATAAGGATTTTTTAGTAAGAACTGTAGATTCTTATGGACATCCTCTATCAAACGGTCTGACTCCATTGCAGAAAGCTGTCTATAGTGTCCGCGCCCAAAAGTTAGAAATTTACGAAGTCAGTGATTTCTGTCTAACAAATGGTTATGATTCTTCGTCAAAAAGTCAGTCTCAACGCTGTGGAGATGTTCTTAATTCTGGTAGCTTTACACGATAGGTAGAACAAGAGAATGCTATTTAATCAAACAAATAAGAAAAATAATTTTCTGCCTGTGTTCGTTGTCGCAACATTTGGGTTGAATGTGTTAACTATATTGTTGCTGATGTTTCACCAGTCTATGCTCAAAAGGCTGAGTGGTCAATTACCACAAAGTTTAGTGCAACTTGTTGATGGTCGTGCCATAACAATAGGTTCCCAAGACAATTTAGAACGCAATCCAGAAACGATTCGGCGTTTTGTTGGTGAAACAATGACCATGATGTTTACTTGGTCAGACAAACAACCACCGCAAATAGTTTGGCAAGCAACTTCCGAACTTTTATCTGGTGATATGAGGCGAAAATTTGAAGTGGAAACGACACAAGGAATTCCTAAAGGTGTTTTAGCCAATCCTGGTGGAAATGCAGAAAGCTTATTATTGATTCGCAGAATTTCTCAACCCGAAAAAATAGCAGATGGTCAATGGCAATTAGAAATCGTTGCGAATCGCTTGATTTTCGCGGGTTATAATAGCAAAGACGGGGAGGCAATTCCTTTTAATAAGAAAATATTGATTCGGGCGTTAGATACACAAGCCATTTCTATCCCGAATGTAGAAAATCCTTTATACTCAGCAATATACCGTCTTAATGAAGCGAGGTTAGAAATTGCGAATATTTGTGACATTCAACAAAAAAAATGCCCCTAGCGAAAGGAAAGACACCAATGAACAACTTACCGAACTCTCATAATTCTAATAATTCTAACAATAACAATCATAAAAATCATAACGGTCATAATAATCATAACAACCATAATAATTCACAGCCTGAATCTAACAATCATCCTTCGCATGAAGTACAACCATCAGATTGGCATCAACGGATGGCTAATTTAGTTGGTTTAGAAGAACAGTTTCCTCCATCTCATCCAGAAAGCAGTCCTTCAGAGACTCCAAGTACTAATCCTGACGAACCACCACCTTCTCATCCATCGTCACAGAAAACAAAACAAGCATTGTCATCTAACCCTTTTGCCAAGGTAGGTGTGGTGGGTGCTGCTACCCTAAGTGTGGCTTTGGTAGCAGGTGCGTTTCTCACTCAACTTATGAGTGGAACAAACAAACAAACGCCGAAGAATTTTCCACAAATAACTCGTCAAGAGAATGAATCGAACAAAATAGAGCAATTAAAACCGCAACAAGAAATTGAGATCTTAAAAACAAAACTAGCATTAGCTGAACAAGCAAAAGCTGTAAAATTAGCACAGCTTCAGTTAAAAACTGTAAGACCTACTCAAACTCAGCCAAAACCAACTCCAGCACAACCAAGAATTAGACCACAAACTGTCACGCGCGTGGTGATCCAAAGAGTACCGACACCAGCGCAGACTGTTTACGTACCTCGTGTTGTCGAACGAATTGTCAAAGTTCCTCAACGTGTTGTAGCGCAGCAGCCAAAACCAACTTATACTCAACCTCCTCAACCTACTCAGCCTACTGTGCGTCCTCAGCCTCCTCAACCAACAGCCAAACCTTCAATATCTCCATCCTTTGAGTTATCAACTCCAGGATTAAAGCCATCGGATTTAGCACAAATTCCCTTCTCTTTATCAATACCCACTCCCACCCCAACAGCCACTCCCACTCCAACACCAAACCTACCAAGAGTAGCAAATTCCCCTCCATCTACTTTGGGTTCTGAATTAAATTCCAGGGGTAGAGATAATGTACAAACTTTACCAGTTCCAAATAGGACAAATACAACAGCGAATTCTCAACAGACACCAGAAACAACAAACCAGACTACTCAGTATACTGGTAAATCTATTGCAGTGGGTACTAGTGCCAAAGCTGTGTTAGCAACGGCTATATTTGGGGAAGCAAATAGAATAGGAAGTAATAGTAATTATAGTAGTAATAGTAATAACAATAATAATAAAAATGATAGTCAATTTGTCGTGCGTCTGCAGCAACCATTGAAGTCTATAGATGGGGCGATCGCACTACCTGCAAATACTGAATTATTAGCTCAACTTGATCAAGTTTCTGAAACCGGAATGTTTAACCTAACAGTCGTTTCAGTTATTTCTCAAAATAAAAGTAATCTCACAGAAACTCGCCTAAGTCAAAGTGCAATGAAAGTTCGTGCACCTGGCGGAAGACCTTTACTTGCCAAGAAATATCCTGATAAATCTGGAAAGATCTCAGGTATGGATACATTTATATTTGCCTTGGGGGGTGCTGGGAAAATAGGAGAAGTACTTAACCGTCCTGAGACAAGAATTAATCCAAACTGTGGTTCTACTATCTACACTAATCGAAATGGTGACCCAGTATCCTTCCCACAAAGCTGTAGCGAAACTAAACAAGAAAGAAACATCCCTGCTGCAGTTTTAGAAGGCGGTATGAATGCCCTGGTACCCCAACTGAACCAGCGCAACCAACAAGCAATCAACGAGATGATTCAAAAAAGTAACGTTTGGTATTTGCCAGCGGGTACACAGGTTGAAGTCGTTGCTAATCAAATAACGCGGTTTTAGTTCCTCTCAATTGACTTAGGTACTTAAGTATACGATTTTTGATGTTTCTCAAAGCCTTATTGTATAACCGTTCTAAAATGTGCAAGTTAACAGTTAGCCCATTTTGACCGCCTCGGAATTAATTCCGAGGCTCGCCCAAGTCTACTAAAGTAGACTTCAAAGCTTATGCAGTCGTCTTTAGACGACTTTTGCTATGAGACTGGGATTTCAATCCCAGGCGGACGAGAATGCAAGGTGTGAGAATTGTGCAAGATCTCAGGTAACCGCAGCGTCAAACGCCACTCGCCTCAAGCCGGGGAACCCCTCCCCGGCGGTGGCTCCCCAACCTACTAGCTTCCATAATTTGCTTTGACAGAAGTGTCTGTTTATGGTAAAAAATAAACTTTATATTAGTCGTCGGTAGTCATAGTCTGGTCATCCTGATAATATGGCACAGTTGGCTTTTGAACCGTGGAAAGCTGAGAGATCAAGAAACTATAATTTAGAATTATTTTTTTTTAGGAAATTGAGAATTATCTTCACTAGAAGCTTCTGGTAGTAGTTGTTGACGTCCGTTACGGATGATTCGCAACATATCCTGAAGATTCTGCTCAATATTTTCTAGTACACCGTCAGCGTAGTCATCAGCACCTTGTTCAACTGCTTCTGCTTCTGCAACAGCTTGATGCCGCATTTCCTCTATTTCTTGCTGACAGGCGCGTCGTTTGCGGTCAATTTCTTCAAGAGTGTCTTGCATCATCTGCTCACATTCTTGTTGAACTTGTCGCCGCAGTTCAGCGGCTTCCCGTTCTGCTTGTATGATAATGTCGCTTTCATCCAAGATTTGCGATCGCTTGGCTTGCGCTGCATCAACAATTTGTTGTCCATATTCTTCTGCTTCCAGGAGAATATCTTCCTTTTGTTGGATAATTGTTGCTGCTTCCTGAAAAACTTCAGGTAAAGAAAGCCGTATTTCATCAAGCTGATCAAGCAGCTTGTCTTCATCTACTATCGTGCGTCGCGTCAGTGGAATGTTGAAACCAGCAAGAATCATCTCCTCCAAGCGGTTGAGTTCCATCTGTATATCTACACTTGTTGTTCGTGTAGCATCTGGATTATCCGATATTCCAGCAGGATACTCTTGCGGAGGAGGAGTGCTTCCGTTTTGATTTAGTTCGATACGGGATGGTTTTGGGCGTAGCATTGGTAAATATCTAAAGCAACGTGCGGGGGGACAAGATGATCAACAGAGCCACCAAACTTAGCAATCTCTTTCACCACACTACTACTTAAAAAACTATATTCATTTGACGTTGCTAAGAAAACGGTTTCTATATCATGAGAAAGGGTTTTATTTGTGTGAGCCATCTGAAGTTCTACCTCAAAGTCAGAAATTGCTCGTAAACCGCGCAATAGCACTTGTGCACCATGCATTTGGGCATACTTTACAGTCAAACCAGCAAAAGCGTCTACCTCCACATTCGTGAGATGTTTTGTACACAGACGAATCTGTTCTAGCCGTCTTTCCACTGTAAACAGCGGAGTTTTGTTTGGATTCCGCAATACCGCGACAATCACTTGAGCAAACAAACGACTGCCGCGTTGGATAATGTCAAGATGTCCTAAGGTAACAGGATCGAAACTTCCTGGATAAATGGCAATCATGATCACAGATGCCTCACAGTTGTTTAGGTGATTATATCTAACCAATCGTGATTTGTAACAAAGTACAAGTTCTCAGTTAGAAATTCAATATGTTAATCTTTTTTAGCTTTAGCACACTTACTGCCATAGTTTTATTTATCTACTTTCAAAATAAAATTCTGGATAAATACACTACCTCTACTGCCTTTTCTACTCACAGCGATCTAAAATCAATAGTTTGGCTTTTGCAACAATTTTTGACTGTCGTTCCCGTGTTCCCTGTTAAGAGTGTTTCTTTCATCCGTAACCGGTTGCAATCGCTGCCCGTAGGGCGCTGTTAACAAGCACAACTTAAATCTACATTACCTTTTTTTAGTCTTCTAGGTACTTTTACATGGCACTGGATATTTCCACCTTGCCCTTGGCATTTCAATTTTCTTCTCCAGGACCAATTCTGGTGAAAATAGGACCATTAACAATCCGTTGGTATGGCTTATTGATTGCGACAGCAGTATTGATTGGCGTTTGGCTTTCCCAAAAACTGGCTAAGCACCGTAACGTTAATCCAGATTTAATTAGCGATTTATCAATTTGGCTGGTGATTGGGGCAATTCCAGCAGCACGGATATATTACGTTTTGTTTCAATGGTCAGAATATGCCCAGCACCCAGAACGGATTATTGCTATTTGGCAGGGAGGCATAGCAATTCATGGAGCAATTATCGGTGGTGTTACCGCAGCATTAATATTCGCCAGATTAAAACAGATTTCTTTCTGGCAATTGGCTGACTTGGTGTCTCCTTCGCTGATTTTAGGTCAAGCAATAGGACGTTGGGGCAATTTCTTCAACTCTGAGGCATTTGGCAGTCCGACAAATGTACCTTGGAAGCTACATATTCCACCAGAACACCGTCCCCCAGAACTGGCTAATTTTGAGTTTTTCCATCCCACTTTTCTTTATGAATCTTTGTGGGATCTTATGGTCTTCGCCTTGCTGATCACTTTATTTTTTAGAAGTTTGTCAGGTAAACCAGCTTTGAAAACAGGTACGCTGTCTCTAGTTTACTTGGCAGCTTACAGCTTAGGACGCCTGTGGATAGAAGGTCTGCGGACGGATAGTTTGATGCTTGGGCCTTTACGAATAGCACAAGTTGTGAGTTTATTGGGAATAATCTTCGGTTTAGCTGGGTTAGCTTGGCTTTACATTGCCAAACGTCCTTTACCAGATGTCATTTCTAGCCCTCAAGAAGATAGACAGAGGCGGTAAAGGAATGGGGAAGCCACTCTTCCCCACGTTTTTCGTCCGGTATTGGTGGCTTCGGGGCGGTATCACCGCCTCAAAGAACTCATTCAACTTCTAAGATTATTCCTCTAACTTGTCTACCATCTCGCACAGTTCTTGTTTTGCATCTTTGGCAAACTGAACGCTGCTAATACTGGCAAGAATTCCTGCCCCTGTGGTGAGGCTGGCTTCTGGTACTTTATTTAAATAGAGAAGTCCTACACCAGATAATGTCATCATCGCAGATGCTGCGGTTACGCTTAAAGCAAGGTTGAAGGTGAGACGTGCTTGGCGTAATAATTCTTCAATTATATTTTTTTTCATCTCTTGTGCAGCTTCATTATTGTTGGGTTGTGGTTTTGAAGAAATATTGAAGTTCATGAGTTGTTGCCTTTTGTGGTATGTGTTGTGTGTTGATTGAGTGGTAAGCGCAAGGTTTTTTAAACTTGCATATTCGTATTATGTAGAGGCAACAATTCAAATTCGAGAGCAGATAGGTTGAGTGTAAAGTTATGATTTGCCCTATGTTTTGGGGCAGATGAGGCAAGTGAATAAAACCTAACTGCCCTACACAGGTAAATTAAAGATTAGTTATCTTAGATCTTGTATCTCACTGGTGAGTACGCCTTGAAATAAATTTCAAGGCTCATAGCCAAAGTCCGTTAAAACGGACTGAAATATATATTCAGTGAGCTTTAGCTTACTTGACCTTTGAGCCTAGAAATTCATTTATAGGCGGACGAGAAAGCAGGTGCAATATCTGAGCTATCACATTATTAAATATCTGGATTCATCAATCTCTTTTATCTATGCTGCAATCGGATAAGGTTCAATCTAGCAAAGAAGGCAAAATTCGACTCAGAAATGCTTACAAAGAAGCGGGTTTGACTATAGAGAAGCTTGCAGAAAAAGCAAAAGTTTCTCAGGACACAATTAAACGTTTATTAGGTACAAAAGACTACCGGAATGGAGTTGAAAGAAGGCAAGTTGAAAGTATAGCCAAAGTTTTAGATATTAAACCAACTGATATCGTTGATCCTAAAGATTGGAATCCGCAGCAAATACCGCCAGAATTTGAACGATTAATAAAAGATAAAACAGAGTCATTTAGTGGTAGAAAATTTGTCTTTGATGCTATTGAAGAGTTTTTCAGCAATAACCCCAACGGCTACTTCACTGTTGTGGGTGATGCAGGTATGGGGAAAAGTGCGATCGCCGCCAAGTACGTATTAGATAACCCAGAAGCAATTTGCTTTTTCAATATTCGCGCTGAGGGCATGAATCGCCCGGAATTGTTCCTGAAAAAAATTCGCGAACAATTGATGAATCGTTATCAGTTGCAGGATGCAGCAGATACTGATTTATCAACTTTGCTGATCAAAGCTAGTGAAAGAATTGGTGTTGGTGAACGCCTGATAATTGTTGTTGATGCACTCGACGAAGTTGACCAAGAATCGACCGGAAATCTTTTATATTTACCTACTATTCTTCCAGAAAGGGTTTACTTTCTGCTGACAAGAAGACCGTATAACCAAAATGAGAAAAGGTTGAATGTTTCACCCAGCGTTTCTACTAAGGAATTGGACTTAAGAGACTACGCTAATAGGAGTAGTCAAGATGTGAAAGAATATATTTGGCTATTGCTGAATGATAGAGAATATCAACAGGGATTGAGTCAGTGGATTCAAAAGCAAAATCATCTCTCAACTACTGAGTTTGTGGAAGAACTCGCCACAAAAAGCGAAAATAATTTTATGTATTTGCGCTGTGTATTGCCAGCGATCGCAGAAGGTTTTTACAATAATAAACCTCTGGATGAATTACCTGTAGGTTTACAAGGATATTATGAAAACCACTGGCAACTCATGGGCATGACAACCAAGCCTTTACCAAAAAATAAAATCAAGATTATTTATGTGATGTGTGCTTTACGTAGCGCGGCTTCCCGTGAAGTGGTTGCCAAATATTCTAAGCAGAATGAGTTGACTGTGCAGGAAGTTCTTGATCGCTGGGCGCAGTTTTTGCAGAAACAGGAAAATTATCAACCACCGCGCTACAGGTTTTATCACGAAAGTTTCCGAGATTTTTTGCATCGTCAGGATATTGTGCAAGCGGCGGGGGTGAATTTACCAGATATCAGCGCTGAAGTTGCCGATAATATGACAGAAGGACTTTTTGGCTATGAGTAATCTTCGCGCCTGGTTAGCTGAGAAGTCATCGGAAGAAAGAGAACTTTTCTTGAGTGAAGTTCCACGTTTGTGGTTAGAAGGTGGTCAAGTTAAGAAACTCTGCCGTCTGCTGACTGATTTTGACTTTATAGAAGCAAAAATTAATCATCCTAAATTTGGTGTGCAGGCGCTGATTGAAGATTATGATTTGATTGATGATACAGAATTCTTAACTTACTCAGAATACGATGCCCAAACTGTTAAAGCGCTGAGATTAATTCAAGGGGCGTTGCGACTCTCAGCACATATTTTAAATGAAGATACAAAGCAACTAGGAGGGCAATTGTCAGGGCGTTTGCTGCACTTTGATGCACCAGAAATTCAAGGATTGCTGCAACAAATATCGCAAACCAAAATCACTTGGTTACGTCCCCTGACAGCTAGCTTAACTCCTCCTGGTGGCGCGTTAGTTCGCACCCTCACCGGTCATAGTCACTCGGTTAATGCAGTCGCCGTCACACCAGATTGCAAATACGTGATTTCTGCTTCCAGTGACAAAACACTCAAAGTCTGGGATTTGCAGTCTGGGAAAGAAAAGTTTACCCTTAATGGTCATAGTTACTCGGTGAATGCAGTCACTGTAAGTACTGATAGCAAATACGTGATTTCTGGTTCATTTGACGGTACACTCAAGGTCTGGTATTTGCAGTTTGGGGAAGAAAAGTTTACATTCAAGAATCATGATAACTCGGTGAATGCAGTTACTGTGACTAGAGATGGTAAAAACGTAATTTCTGGTTCACTTGACGGTACACTCAAATTATGGAATTTAGACGGAAAACAGTCATACCTTTTATCCAAAAATAGTGCAATTAAAGCTATTACCTTAACCACGGATGGAAATAGCTTAATTACCTATTCTGAGGACAAAAACCTTAACGTTATCGATCTAACACAATCACAAAAACCTCTTTTTAGGAAAACCTTATTTAGAAGATTTGATGTTGTGTTTTCCTTGATTTTAGTAAAATTATTTGTCTTCTTAAAATTTATAGATGAAACTTTTTTAAGTATTTTTTTATACATGCTATTCCATCATTACTTTACGTTAAGTTTGGTAGGTTTATTTTTATATTTAATAGGAAAAATAATTCTACTTTTCATAGAGAGTAGTGAAGTAATATCTTTAACAGTAACTACAGACGGAAAAAGAATAGTTACTGGTTGTAAAGACAAAAGTATAAAAATTTGGAATATTAAAAATAAAAAACAAATCTTTACTCTTAGAGGTCATAGTGAGTCGGTAACTGCTGTAGCCATCACCTTAAATGGTAAGTACTTGGTTTCTGCCTCGGAGGACAAAACTCTCAAAGTTTGGAATCTAGAAACTGAGAAGGAATGTTTCACTCTTACTGGTCATAGCGCTTCGGTAAATACTCTGGCTGTCACACCTGATGATAAATGGATAATTTCTGGTTCTGATGATAAAACTATCAAAGTTTGGGATTTGGAAAATAGAAAAGAAATTTTCAATTTTAGAGGTCATAATAAATCGATAAGTACTGTAACAGTTACACCATGTGGCAAACAGGTCGTTTCTACATCACTTGACAAAACTCTCCAAGTTTGGAATCTGGAATCTGGAGAAATAATTGCCTCTTTCACAGGAGAAAGTGAAATCAAATGCTGCGCTGTTGCATCTGATGGCGTAACAATCGTAGCAGGTGAAGAATCCGGACGCTTGCATTTCCTCCGCCTAAAAGGCATTGAGGCGAAACCATGAAAACCCCACCTTCCCAAACCCTCATCAATTCCACCTCCTACCCAACCGAGTTTCAACAAATCATTCTCGAAAAAAGCCAAAATTTTATCGGTCGTGAATTTATCTTCACCGCCATCACCGACTTTCTCCACCGTCACAAGCGCGGTTACTTCACCATTGTTGGTGTTCCTGGTAGCGGCAAGAGTGCTATACTTGCCAAGTACGTGACGGAAAATTACCACGTTATTTATTACAATGCCCAAATTGTGGGCAAAAATACGGCTGAAGAATTTCTCAAAACAGTTTGCACCAACCTTGTAGAGAACGCCACATCGCTCAACGCGGGAAACCCGCGCAGGCGAGTGGCTCCATTACACGTAACGTCTCTACAAGATGAAACGTCTCTATACCCAATACCCGACAACGCCACACAGGGAAGTTGGTTTCTCTCACTCCTGCTGCAAAAAATCAGCGATCGCCTAGAACCACCACAACGGCTGATAATCGCTATTGATGCCTTAGACGCGATTGACCCTAACAGCCAACCCCCAGGTACAAATCTGTTTTATCTTCCCAGATATCTGCCGGATAGAGTCTATTTTCTTCTCACTCGCCGTCCCTTCAAAAGAGAAAAATCTGGTTTGCTGATTGAAGCACCTTCACAAATACTTGATTTATCGGAGTATCCAGAAGAAAACCGCGAAGATGTGCAAGCGTATATTCGAGAATACCTAACCTCCCTATCCCACGACGGGGAATGTAGAAACGTTGCATCCAGCGAATGTAGAGACGTTGCATGCAACGTCTCTACAAGTCACAACATCAATGAACAGGAATTTGGCACAGACGCGCACCTGCTTGACGTTATGCATCGCCTCACCACGGCAAGCGAAAATAATTTTATGTACCTGCACCATACTTTGAATGCGATCGCTGAGGATTTTGACTCCCAACCCTACCAATTTGATTGCATTCCCCCAGGTTTAGAGGCATATTACCAGCAGCATTGGCAGAAAATGAAAAGTGAGGGTTTATCTGATTTGGTTTTGAAAGTGCTGAGTGTCCTCACTTGTGCGGAAACTGGAGAAATTTCAGCAAAAGGGATTAGTCAGGCAATAGCCGAAGATGAATATGATGTAGAAGAAATTCTTGAAAATTGGCTTGAGTTCCTACAGCAGCACCGCATCGGTAAAGAAACCCGTTACAGCTTCTACCATTCTCACTTCCGGCTTTGGTTGGCAAAGCAAATTAGTAAGACAAATGGAGAATGCTGAGCTAATTTTCCCCGTCTCAAACAATAAACTTTCTGTCCTATCATGCGCCTGTAGTACTTTGCAATTCTTTTTGAGAATAAACTTCCTGCACTCGTTCCAATTCCAAGTCAGTCAGATCATCTACCGTCCAGTTGCAGCAACGCTGAAGCATATGGAAAGGGTAAGTATTCGCCACACCAACCACTTGCATACCTGCTCGTTTTGCAGCTTGGATACCCGCAAAAGTATCTTCTATCGCTAAACACTCTTGTGGTTGAAGATTCAAATCAGGATATTCCTGGTTCAGGCGTTCCACAGCCAACAAATAACCATCAGGTTCTGGTTTAGTGGTGGTAACGTCATCACCTACGACAATAACTTTGAAATATTGAGCTAGTTTAGCACGCTCAAGTACCAGTTCTATTTCTTTGCGGATAGCACCACTGACTATCCCGAGTTTGAGATTGCGAGAAGACACTTGAGATATGAAGTCATTTAAACCAGGATACAAAGGCAGCTCTTCTATTTTTTCCAGTTCCAAAGCATACCCTTTTGCTTTAGAATTGAACAACTTAGTTAATTCAGTATCACTTAGCACACGACCACGATTAGCAAGCAAATCTTTTAAACAACTGCGATCGTTACGTCCTAAGCAAACTTTCCGATACTCACGTGGCTTAAGAATGAGGTTCTCCTCAAGTAGAATTTGCTCTGTCAGTTGCTCGTGGATTGACTCATCATTAATGATGACACCATTAAAATCAAATAAAACTGCCTTTAAACTCATGGCATTGTATCAAAAGCTGGAGATGGAAAACCCTGTAAATCTTCATTATCCACTGTGTCGTCTCTTTGTACAGAAGTGTAACGTCGTACATCTGTTCGTACAGTACCATCTTCAGATAAAATTGGTTTCACTCCACTTGTAACTTGATTTATCCACCATACATCCTGGGTTTGCACTGCTTGAAATCCTGCTTCCCCCATCCACGCATCCACACTCCCAGCAGCATATTCACGAATATACGGCTCTTCAAACACATTATTCAACCAATCTAATTGACGCAAAGTGTTTTGATTTCCATCCAAAATCAGCACTTGTCCACCAGTTACCAGCAAGCGGAAACACTCTTGTAAAATTGCCACAGCTACTGTTGTTGGCGTTTCGTGGAATAACAAAGAAGCTGTAACCAAGTCGAAAGAAGCATCAGGGAAACCCGTCTTCTGTGCGTCCCCATGTCGCCAGTTAATGTCTAAACCAGTCTTTTCAGCTTTGTGAGAAGCACGCACCAACATATAAGGCGATAAGTCCAAGCCGATGACTTCTGCCTGAGGGAAAGCCTGCTTTAACATCAAAGTTGTGGAACCTGTTCCACAGCCCAAGTCAAGAATACGTCGCGGCTGTACTTTGATCGAATCGATTATTGCCTGACGCACTATAGTTTCAGTAGGCGGGAGAACATATTGGGTAATAGGATCGTAGCTCACCGCCGCACCTGGCTTGAGATATCCATCCTTAATTCCATGAAAATTTTGGCTGCTGTAGTATGGCGGAACTGTGACATCAGCGCGTCGAAAGCGGCTGCTTTCTTTTTCCCAATCAACGCTCTCAAAGTAACGCCGTAACCCTTCCTCATCAATAAGCAAACGTACTACAGGGGATAGAAAACGTTCCCAAATTGTATCTTGACGAACTGTCATAAGATTGTGTTTAAGCTGTCGGTTTTTTTAATTTATTGTCATTTTATTTACAAATTTTAATATATTTTTTACAAGAAGTACTCGTTATCTAGTTAATACATAATGTATTATATAAATAATACAAAGCCAGCTACTTGCTGGGAGTGGCACTTAGGTAATGCCCATCGTTATCTGGTTGTGGTGGGCATTATCCATTTAACTAACACATGTCTATTTATAAGTAGGAAATAAAATGAAATACTGTGCAAAATTAAAATTGCAGTGAAACTGCCCCTAGAATCCGAAATTTTAAATTGAAAATTCTAAATAATTATGGCTTACGAAGAGTTAAAACTTTCAACACCATCACCCATTCTCTCTTGGGCAAATCACCCTTTGGCTTCAGAAGAAACCAAGATGGCAAAGAATGTAGCATCACTACCATTTGTTTTTAAACATGTAGCTTTAATGCCAGATGTCCATTTGGGTAAAGGTGCCTTAGTTGGTTCTGTCATTGCGACAAAAGAAGCAATTATTCCTGCTGCAGTCGGCGTGGATATCGGTTGCTTTGTGGGCGATACTCTGATTCCTTTGCTTGATGGTAAATCATATCCAATTAAAAACTTAGCTGATTGCAACGAAGAGTTTATTGTTTATGCCTGCACCTCTACCGGAAAAGTCGTAGCAGCTAAGGCAACTGCTAAGTTGACTAGACGTAATGCTTCTGTGATAAAAGTGATTCTGGATAACGGTGAAGAGATTATTTGCACCCCTGATCACCAATTCATGCTGCGGGATGGAACGTATAAGGAAGCTCAAAATCTTCAATCTGGGATATCCCTCATGCCGTTCTACTCTAAAGTTGACAAAGATGGCTATACCTTAATCGCTCAACCTTATTCGGGTAGGTGGCAAAAAGCACACTGGATTGTTGCCAGATCAGGCTTATTAGGCAAGGTTCCCAAATTTGAAGAGCAAAGAACTGTTATTCATCATCGCAACTTCAATGAATCTGACAATCGACCAGAAAACTTGGAGTTTATGGGTAATAATGACCATTCTGCTTATCACCGTAACTTAGTTGAACGTAACCAACATTGGCAATCTCCAGAATTTGAACAAAAGCGAGTAACTGCACTTGCCAGAAAAGCTCAAACTCCAGAAGGGTATGAGTACTACGCAGCCCGAGGAACTCAAAATATTCTTCAATATATGCAGCAACAACCAGAACACTTTAGACAAGCGGTTGCTGGCAATGGTGAACGTGGAAAACAACACTTGGTCGCTTACAATCAAAGTGAAAAAGGCAGAGCAAAATCCAAGGAAATTGCAAATAGATTCTACACCAGTGACATGTGTGATGCAGAAGTCAAAACACCAATTGGACTTCATAACCACCGAAAAAAAGAACACCAGTGCAATCACAAAGTTGTAGCTGTACTGCCTTTAGACTATACAGAGGATGTTTATTGCCTAACAGTACCGGAGTATCATAATTTTGCCTTGGAAGCTGGTGTCTTCGTTCATAACTGCGGAATGTGTGCTATTAAAACACCATTTAACGGTGATCAACTGGAAGGCAAGCTAAAGAAAATTCGCTTGGATCTTGAAGCAGAAATTCCTACAGGTTTCAACGAAAATAAAGACGTTGAAAAAAGTGTCACCAATTGGCAACGCTGGCGTGATTTCCAAGACTTGCATCAAGGTGTTCAAAATTTGCAAGGTAAAGCGATGAAACAAATGGGTTCTCTCGGTGGAGGCAATCACTTCATAGAAGTTTGCCTCGATACAGAGAACCAAGTTTGGCTGATGTTACATTCCGGTTCCCGCAACATCGGAAATAATCTAGCCCAGTGCCACATTAATACAGCTAAAGAATTAGCAAAAATGGCGGGTAATAAATTACCTGATCCCGATTTAGCTCATTTTGTCGCTGGTACGCCAGAATTCCAAGCATACTGGCATGATTTGCAGTGGGCGCAGAATTATGCGCGTTTCAACCGTGAGGTGATGATGGGGCGTTTTAAGCGCATCGTCGAAAAGCATCTAGCGGGTGGTAAAGCGACGAAGCCTTTATTAGAAGTGAACTGTCATCACAACTACGCTGAAAAAGAAGTCCATTTTGGTGAGGATGTCTACGTGACTCGCAAAGGTGCAGTTCGGGCAACAGAAGAAGACTATGGCATTATCCCCGGTTCGATGGGGACTAAATCTTACATCGTTAAGGGTAAGGGTTCTGCCAACAGTTTTTGCAGTTGTTCCCACGGTGCCGGACGTTTGCTATCAAGAAATAAAGCAAAAAATACCTACACGCTTGATGATTTGATTGAGCAAACAAAAGGTGTAGAGTGTCGTAAAGATACAGGCGTTTTGGATGAAATTCCCAGTGCTTACAAGCCGATAGATGAGGTGATGAATAATCAAGCGGATTTGGTTGAGGTTGTAGCAACACTCAAGCAAGTCCTTTGTGTGAAGGGTTGAATTCCGGGCGTTGCTGAATCAAGATATGAATTTTAAAATTCCCATTGATGTAGAGACGTTGCATCCGAAAGTTCTACAGGGTTACAGGAAATTGAACATCGTGCTACAACCATAATTCATTCCCAAATTCAGCAACGCCATATTTTTTGTATTAGCTCGTAAGTAAGGAGATTTTCAGAAACCAAGTTTTTTAAAAGACTTGGTTTCCGAAAGCATCAATGAACATCAAGTGCTATGTATCAAGCACATACAAAGAGCCAATCAAACAGGCAATATAACTCTGGTTTGCCTAGGACTGTGTACCATCAACGACTTAAAACGAAGGAGCCAGTGGACGACGAGGTGTCCCGCCACCACCAACACGCTCTGAAGCATTGTTCGCTACCACCTGAAGGAACTTTGGCAGTGCTTGCAGACCTTCCCATGAAAGCTGTTTCACCTCTTCGTCTGCTGAGGGTTCACCGTACAGGTTAAGGTGACCCCGATCCACTACATAGGCACCGTAGTCTTGGAGGGCGCGAGCCAGCTCGTAGATCGGTGTGCCCGGTGGTCCGACAATAGCCTGGATGTCTACGTTTGGCGGAATTGCCAACAACGAACCCATGTACACATTTCCCGTCCCAGTATAGCTGCTGCCATTGCCGTCGTCGTCAGCCCAGTTTGCAGGCCATACATAAGGCTTTCCACTAGGGGTGTTCTTATTTAAGACAGCAGGTGTGATCGAGATTCGCAGTGCGTGTCGAATCCCGTTGTGGAGTTCCCCCTTGCGGATCAGCCCAGCTGTACACGATCCACCGTAGGCACATGAGCCGTGGTAGGTGTCAAAGACTCCAGGACCCTTCAAGTCTATTTTGTTGGGGTACGGTGCTTCAAGGTTGCCGTCAGCCCGCCTCTTTGCCCAGAGCATCTCTATGACAAAATTGTGGGTTTCGTCGATGATGTGCAAATGACCGTCCTCGTTAGAATCCGGTACAGCGGCGTCTGGCACATGCATCTCGAAAGCAAGTTTGTCGTAGTCGGTGCTATAAATGCTGCGCATCGGATCAGATGCATCAGCCATAAAGATCGGGATAGACCAGTCTGTTGTATTGATCTGGAGACCGTACTTTAACGCTTGCGTCGTCCACTCGGAGGAACTCACCGGCTCGAACTGCGCCTCAGAGCCGATTGGCATATTCCACGGGCTGCGTGCATCAAATGGCCAATAGGCGGGGTCGCGTGTTTCGCTTGTCGTGTTGCTAGCCAACATAACGGGCGATAAATCGGCTTTTGAAGTCGGCTTGCTCTGTGCCGCCATGATTGGCGGCACGCCGGACAGGACAAAAGTCATCACTCCCAGCAGGACAAGCCGTGCAAGCCTATAACGTGTGACGCGGTGTGGGCGTTGCACTGATATGCGTTGCTGGATCTTGGAATCCATTATCGGTGTTTTAGGCTTCATAGTCAGTGATTAACCCACCATGTTTTGTTATGCGATAACCTTACAGAGTTGAAGTAGAGTAACTTTGTCCAGAGAAAAATTGGGGATTACTACTAAGCGTTGGAGTATTGACTTTGTCCAAATTCGCCAGTGACCGAGGCTGAATGTTGTCCACATTCGAGCTATCTTGACCAGGCTGGCTGCTTGAAAAATGACTCGGAGTCAGAGTGTCCAATAAGCTGACATAGTCTTGTCCAGAGTTCAACTGAGAATTTAATTCAGAGCTTTGGCTAGGAGTGAGGACAGAGTTGTCAATAGCCTTGCCTTGTATGAGAGTGTCCTGGCTAAGACCACTGTAGAAATAATCACCCTTAGTAAGATTACCACACAGTAAACTGTTACCAGCCTCAGTGAATATAGGGCTATTGCTGCTGGAGCTATCGTTACCGGGTACTTGAGTAAGACTACCATCCGAAGCATTGCTAGAGCTATTTCCATTAACAGCCACAGGGGTAAGGTTATCATTAGGATTATTGTTGGGACTATTGCTTATGGCGTCTACAGAAGTGCCTTTACTTGAGCTATAGTCACTCACTGCTGCTGGGGTAATAGCTGTACCCAGATTAGAATTATTCTCAGTCAGAGAATTAGTTACATTTTGGCCAGTGTTCTGCAAATTACTCAAGTCAGGCTGTGCAATATTAATAGATGCTGTGACATTGATGTCAGTGGGGTCATTCGAGTTCTTAGCTGGCCATTGAGTATTTCCCCCACCATCGCTGAGTTGATCAGTCGCTTGATTCTTGATGTTCCAATTGTTGCCGCCATTGTAAGCAACGTTATTTGCAAAGGTTGAATTTGTAAGAGTAGTGGACGAACCTCCTCCAAAAATGCCTCCACCTTGCCACCCAGCGTAGTTGTTAGCAACAGTCGTACCATCGATAGTGACGGGATTAGAGTTATTAGCTAAAGCGATCGCTCCACCAAGACCATTTTTGCCGTCAGTACTCTCGGCTCGATTACCAGAGAACGTACTCTTGGTGATGGTACCTGGTGATTGTTCTCCTACCCACAAACCACCACCTTGGTTCAGTGCCCGATTATCTGTGAAAGTAGTGTTGTTGATAGTAAACTCACCATTACCAATTCGCAAACCACCGCCGAGTGAATCACCTTGACTATCCGCAACGACCTCATTTTTAGTGATTGTGGAATTGTCAACGATGATCTTGTCTGGAGGATAAGCATACAGAAAGAGTCCTCCCCCTTGTCCAGCAGCTTTGTTACCCTCAAATTTGCTGTTGCGAATAGTAATTGTGCCCCCTACAGAACCATGATCGAAATTTGGTCCAGAGGCATTCGCTCCATCAGTATAGATGGCTCCACCGTAACCTATGGTATTGGGACCAATCGGACCTCCAGCGGTTGAGTCATTATTGCGGAAAGTAGAGTCTTCTACTGTGAGTGTGCTCAATACAGTATTGATTGCACCGCCATTAGTTCCCTTGTTATTATCGAACTCACTATTTTTGACCGTGAGAGTACTGTTAGTATTAACTGCGATCGCTCCACCACCGCGTTCGCTTTTACCAACACTACCATCGTTACCCTCAAACAGACTGTTAGTGATGGTGTTGGCTGTATTAAACCCTGCCCAAATTGCACCTCCTCCATTTCCTGAAGAGGCGTTATTTATAAATTTGCTATTCTCTACGTTGAGAGTGGTCAGTTTATCACTACTGATTGTCCGAATTGCACCTCCGGCACCATTTTCACCTTCACCACTGGATTTTCCATTGGCAAGGGTCAAATTTCGCAACGTAAAACTTGAGCCTGGTGTTGTGACATCGAAAATTCGGCTGGCATTATTACCACTAATGGTTAGACCAGTAGTACTTGCACCATCAACTGTCAGGTTTTTGTCTACTGTGAGTTCACCTGAGGTAAGGTTAATTGTTTGATTGGCGAGGTTAGAGCCAAATTGAATGGTATCATCTGATTTTGCTTGGGCGATCGCCTCTCTAAGAGAACCAGCACCATTGTCAGCATTAGACGTCACGTTAATAGTACTCATGTTTCATCAATCCTCGTTTGTTGTTTGTCTTGACCAAATCAGGACTTACGCACGAACAACGTAACCATAGTTTGAATTCAAAATTCAAAATTCAAAGTTCAAAAATCAAGAAACAATTTTGAATTGATTCATTCAGGATGCAAGCCCCTGTCTTTAGACATGGAAAACAAAAAACGCCGCATCCTTATTTCAAACCCCTGGCTTTAGCTAAGGGGTATTAATTTTGAATTTATAATTTTGAATTCTGAATTCTTGTGACCTGATAGGCATGATCATATGAGTTAGATCTGATATAGACGCGCTGATTATGTCATCACCGATAGTTGCGCTGTTGACTCTAGTTAACTCATACCAAGCTTTGCTCAAGGGCAAATCTAGTCACCCTTAGCACGAACAGAGCTACCATAGAGTCTGGTACTTGCATCTGATGTTGAAACTCTTGCCTACTCTTGTTAACAGTTATCAGTTACCAAGTACCCGCAGTATCAGTTATCAGTTACCAGGCAGGAAACGGACGAGTCCACCCCTTGTTAACTGCGTAGGTAGCTGTTCACTGTTCACTGTTCACTGTTCACTGGTTTAACAGGCAGAGTAGTTTTTATTTCAGATTTGTTTGTTGAATTTCACTGTCCCTGATTGCTGAGTTTTTAGTTGTTGATGGGAAATAGAGACACCACAAAGATTGAAATGTGGAATGAACACTTTAGCAACTTGTGCGTTTTTATTGTGTGTAGTGTTCAAGACAATCATCTCGGCTTTTGGTGTCATGCTTTTAATCAGCAAAGGAACCTTTACTAGTTGAGACTCACTCAACATTGGGGTATTTTTAGTGAAAGCCTGAAGCATTTGGCTGTACATAGTAAATTCTTGTGATTACGGGTTTGCTGCAGATACTTGACTTACACAACACTAAGCACCTGTACGTTGCATTAGTATTTCAGCGATCAAGAAGCATGAGTTGCTTAGCTTTTGGTAGACACCCGTTATTCAGTCGATTTACTCTGGGCAAGCAAGTTTTTTAATTTTCTCGCTTGATACTGTCAAAGAACTTTTAACACTCTTTGCTCTTACTCTGATGAAGCTTTAAAAGCTGAAGTTGTTTTTTGAAAGTATGCACCTTAAATATTATTTGCACCTTTTTCTACCGAAAATGTCAACTTATTTCTAACTTCATGAAGCTTTTATCTTTATGAGCAAAAATCTTTATCATAAATTTTTAATTCACTTCTCCAGTCTAATTGACTGAAGTTCAAAAGCGTGCATATTTCGCTCTCAACATTTGTCATGTCCTACTTGGCTGTATAGCGTAAAAATTTTTTATTTTCTTTATTTTTCTTGTTCTGAAACTATGATAAGCATTTATACTTAAAAAGAACTTGTTAATTTATTTGGAGAACCGCAGCGTTTCCTACCATTCAAAAGTGTTCACAAAGTGTTTGTTGCAATCAACCATAACAATATAGTTTACCGTTGCAGTGTACCGTCGAAGAAGACGGTTCTGTTGGTGTCATTCATCTACATACAGGAATATCAACCATGACTGTTGCTACAGCTAGCTTTCCTATAAACCTTAGTGCTTATAAGCAAATAGCACTGAACCCTGCCAATCCAACTCTGAGCGATGAGGAACGGGAGACACTCAAAGCCAATATTCAACTCTGTCGTGATGCAATTGTTTTCTTTACAGCCACAGGAGCTGCTAGCGGTGTAGGCGGTCACACTGGCGGTCCTTACGATACAGTACCAGAAGTCGTTATCCTCGATGCCTTATTCCGGGGGGCACCAGATAAATTCGTACCAATTTTCTTTGATGAAGCTGGACACCGCGTTGCTACCCAGTACCTTATGGCTGTGTTGCATGGTGAGTTAAGTGCTGAACAACTTGTTCATTACCGCCAAGCTGGTGCAAAACTACCTGGACACCCCGAACTCGGCTTGACTCCTGGAGTAAAGTTTAGTTCCGGACGCCTGGGACACATTTGGCCTTACATCAATGGTGTCGCACTGGCAAATCCGAATAAGGTCGTTTTGTGTCTCGGCTCTGACGGTTCCCAACAGGAAGGTAACGATGCGGAAGCAGCACGTTTAGCAGTTGCCAAGAATCTTAATGTCAAGCTCATTATCGATGATAATGATGTCACAATCGCCGGACATCCTTCGGAATACTTACCAGGATTTAGTGTCGCTAAGACACTTGCTGGTCACGGACTCAGCGTCAATGAAGGAGACGGCGAAGATTTGGATGATTTGTATCGTCGTATCTGTCAAGCAGTGACGAGTGATGGACCAGTAGCTTTGGTCAACAAGCGCAAGATGGCTGTGGGAATTGAAGGTATCGAAGGTTCGACTCATGGTCATGATGTGATTCCAGCGGATAAGGCGATCGCCTACTTGGAAAAGCGCGGACTAACTGAAGCCGTTAGATACCTCAAAAGTATTCAAAAACCCAAGAACAGTTATACCTTCATCGGTTCTGGCGATAAGTTGGGTTCCAACCGCACCGTGTTTGGCGAAGCTGTGGTGTCCGTCCTTGATCGCTTGAGTGAAACCGAGCGTAAAGAAAAGGTCATGTGTATCGATAGTGACCTCGAAGGCTCCTGTGGACTGAACAAGATTCACGACGCTCACCCAGAAATCTTCGTGAGTTCTGGCATTATGGAGCGAGGAAATTTCTCGGCCGCTGCTGGTTTCGGTATGGAAAAAGGTAAGCAGGGTATTTTCGGCACCTTCAGCGCATTTCTAGAGATGTGCGTTTCCGAAATTACAATGGCGCGGCTGAACTATTCCAACGTCCTATGTCACTTCTCTCACTCTGGCATAGATGACATGGCGGATAATACCTGTCACTTCGGTTTAAACAATTTCTTTGCCGATAATGGCTTAGATGACGGCTACGAAACGCGACTGTATTTCCCCGCTGACGCAGCTCAAATGAAAGCTTGTGTTGAAGCAGTATTTTTTGAGCAGGGACTCAGATTTATTTTCTCCACCCGGTCTAAAACGCCGAACATTCTCGATGCCAATGGCAAAGACTTACACGGCGAAGGCTACACCTTTACTCCCGGTAAAGATGAAGTTGTGCGTGAAGGAACTGCTGGTTATATCATCAGCTTTGGTGAAGCACTATACCGCGCAGTTGACGCCGTGGAACGTCTCAAACAGCAAGGAATTGATGTCGGCTTAATTAATAAGCCAACACTCAACGTTATTGATGAACAAATGCTGGCAAAAGTTGGTAAAGCCCCATTTGTATTGGTTGTTGAATCTTTCAACCGCCGCACAGGATTGGGTAGCCGCTTTGGTAGTTGGTTACTTGAACGGGGACTGACACCAAAATTTGCTCACTTAGGAACTCACAAAGAGGGATGTGGTGGTTTATGGGAACAGTACCCCTATCAAGGAATTGACCCTGAAGGCATCATCAATAAAGTCAAGGAACTTATTGGTTAGTCGCATTATTTCCATTTTTACAAAGAATGTGTCGTTTTTCCTCCGTTTGGCTTTAGCTTGCGGGGGATTTTTTATAACCCAAACAGAGAGTTCAGAACGGTTGCTGATCCGATAATTTACAAGAATAATAACTAATGCAATCTTATGGTGAGCATCCTAAATGTATAAAGTAATTTGATTTTGTAGTGGAGCCATCTTGCCCCCTTTTGGTAATAAAGTAGGGAGCAAGATGCACACCATACCCTTCTTTTTTTACAAAATTGGCATGCTCCCATATTACGTTGCGTCTCTTGAGTTTTACACCTCTGAAATCTCCAAAAACCATGTTTAACAACAATGGTATTGTTTTATCACTTGATGGACAAAAATCCTGTGATTAGTACGCTCTTTAATTTATCCTAATTTTTGTTATATTTTCTACTTTTTTATTCATTGATAACAAAGTAAAAATCATATATAGCAGTTCTCATTTTTGTGAAAGTGCCTGCGCTCTGCGCTTAAAAAAAAAGTACATTTGTACATTCTTCTTAAGCGTTAAGCGTTCTTTACTTCAACGAGTAATTTCACAACTCCCGCATGGATTGCTATAGATGCATTGAGATGAGAGTGTCATTTACAAGTGATACCCGTTTACTTGTCATCATTGTGTTATTTCAACTTTGTAGAAATAACTATTTGCTTGCTTTTCGCCAACCTCTTCAAGAAGAAAATCAATCAAATTAGAATTTTGCAAACGCAATAGCTTTGATGATTAAAATCAAATATTCAATCTGAGCACCAATTCTTACTTTTTTTCAAATTAAAGATTGAGGATAAAAAATTATGAGACTAGTTAAATGGGTAGACACTTTTCTGCTCACAGTTACACTTGTCAGTGTTCAGACTTTCGCTAATCAAACTTTAGCTACTACAAAGCTCAAGCAGCATCTTGATACGCCATATTCTCAAATGACGATAGGGCAATCACTCTCTACTGATCAACAGATAATCAGAAAACTTAAGCCTTCTACTGTTATAGCGTCTCAAATTAATTCAGTTTTCACAAATTTTCAAACCTATGTAGAAAACAAAGTATATTCTATTTCTTATCCACTCGGGTGGTTTTTGACAAGAAGCTGTAGTGAATTAGCTTATATTACAAATCTAAAAATGGCAATAAGAGGTGGAGGAATAATTACCCAAAATTTTATTAAAACTGATGTTCAAATTATTTCCGAAAAAATTCAAAAAACTTTCACTGAAAACCTCAGCTATTCTGAAGAAAATGGAGAAAGGCTAGTTAAAAAGGAAAAAATTAATGTGGATGGTAAAAATGGTATGAGAATGTGGTATTCTGGTAGAGAAACAGAAACAATGATTACTTTATTACCTTATAAAGACAACAATACCGCTTGTATTACTACTTTTTACACAAGGAACAATTCAAACTACATACCTATTTTTGAAAAGATACACTCCTCCTTCAAAGTTTTGAGTTGATAAACTTAACATTCTAAAATTGTCTACGGCTTTGTGATTTCGAGTTGCACTGCACAAACAATAGCTAGCAGGTGATTTTCTATGAGTTCAGAAATGATTTCCAAATACATAGATGCGTAGATTGGCTAGAACAATGCAAAACCCAACCCAACTTTTACAAGCGTTGTAGCGTTGGGTTAATGCATTGTAGCTAAAATACAAAAATTGCAATTATTTTTTGAATTCATATAAAATTCCTATTTGATTTTTGTAAAACTAGGTACAGTTCCGTGTTACGGATCTCTACTCTGTGATCCTTCGGGTGTGCGCAGAGCGCACGCCTTACGGCGAACGTCCTATGGCGCTCCGCCACGCCTTAGGGTGAGTAAGCGCGCTCTTGGTAGGGTCTCCAACGCCAGAACAAGCGTGAGGGAGACCCTCATCAAGTACTGGCTCCTGTGCAGGCGACGGGCGTTCCCGGAGGGCTATCGGGTATCTCCTGCCCAGACGCTACTTTGTAAGTGCCAAAGGGACACGCTTACGTGTTCGCTCGATTCGTGCGCTTGCGCTTACTCTTACGCAATCGCCTCTGTCGGGAGACAAGGACTGCATAGCGCTGTCTCACCAGATGCCTCTGTCGGGAAACCCTCATCAAGCACTGGTCTGACCAAATCAAACCGGATTCCTATATGAGCCTATTCCTTTAGGTAGATTTTTAGTATTCTTGGCTCAGAAATAGCTAAAAAAGGGATTAATGAACTTAAAAACGAAGACTGACGTAAGTATAAGCGTTGTAACTCCTATTTTTTGTAGATAACATAAAGAATAGTTCTTTAAAAGCTTCTCTCACCGCGTTTAGCGTCAGTTTTTTTATGGACATTCAGTTAATCAACATCGGCTTTGGCAACATCGTGTCTGCCAACCGAGTAGTTGCCATTGTCAGTCCAGAGTCTGCCCCGATTAAGCGGATCATCACTGATGCGCGTGATCGCGGTCAACTGATCGACGCAACTTACGGTCGTCGTACTAGGGCTGTTATCATCACTGATTCCAGTCACGTTATTCTTTCGGCGATTCAACCGGAAACGGTAGCGAATCGCTTTGTGATCACACGTGATCACCATCAAGCTGTAGATAATTGAGCAAAGGTTAAATCTATAGTCCCACGCCTATTTGCGCCATACCAGCAGTACCATGTGAATAACAGTGGTTTTATGTCACCTAGGCTACAAAATTTCGTTAGTCAGGAGTCGTCAGACTCATGGCCAATGAATAGTATCTACTAATTAATTCACAGGTTAAACGGATGATGCAAGTTATCAGCACTAAAAGTGGTGCTACTACTAAAGAATGCCCGCCAACAGGCAAGCTAATTATCTTGACTGGTCCAAGTGGAGTTGGCAAAGGCACTTTAATGCGATCGCTCTTACAGCGTCATCCCCAACTGCATTATTCTGTATCGGTGACGACTCGTTCTCCTCGTCCAGGGGAAACGAACGGCAAAGATTATTATTTTGTCAGCCGTAGAGAGTTTGAAGAATTGGTTGCTGCTGGCGAATTATTGGAGTGGGCAGAATTTGCTGGTAATTATTACGGCACTCCGCGAGAAGCCGTAATGAACCAAATTCGCTCTGGCAAAAGTGTTGTGCTAGAAATTGAGCTAAAAGGAGCACGACAAATTCACACTTGTTATCCTAGCGCCCTGAGTATTTTCATTTTGCCGCCTTCTATGAGTGAATTAGAAAAACGAATACGTGGTCGGGCACAGGATTCAGATGAGGCGATCGCCCGTCGTCTGCGCTGTGCTCAAGAAGAAATAAATGCTGCTGATGAGTTTGATATTCAAATTGTTAATGACGATTTTGAAAGCGCTCTCAATTCCATAGAAGCAGCCATACTGAGTTAACACTCGTTGGTAAAACCCTCCTATGACCCTCGCTGAGCGCCAGAGGCGCACGCCAAGGGCGAACGCTCAAATTCAAAATTCAA